>JAHLFN010000026.1 GCA_018883725.1 Candidatus Fusobacterium pullicola
GGATATTGTTGTAAGAACAGGAAATCTAGATGAGAATAGAGATGAGTACCTCAATAGAGAGAGTGAGGATGAAGGGATAGAGAATCCAGAGCCTCATATAAAAAAAGAAGAGGTATTAGAGGAGTTACAAAGCTCAGATATTCAGAGAAGAAATCTAGGAATAATGGAGAAGATAGCTTATCTTCAAAAGATAGCCAAGGAACGTGAAGAGTATCTTCTTTCTCATGGATACAGAAAATGTAAGGTGTGTGGTATGTTGTATGAGGGAGAAGAGGCATTTTGTAGAGTGTGTATAGATAACGGAAAAGCTAAGGAGTATCTAAGGAGATTAGGAAAATATATAGATAATGAAGAAGCAAAGGAAAGTGAAGAGTAGTGTATGTTTTTTTAGAGGAAAAGATACTTATCCCAAGCAAGGAGATATTACTTATTATTGACTATATACATATTACAAATGAAGAAAATAGGGGCTTTTATAGGGAGCAACTAGAGAAAAAAGAAGTGATAGATTTGGCTGGAGAGAGTAAAAAAACAGTGGTTATAACTGATAATAAAATATATTTTTCATCATATGGAACACAGACTTTGATGAGTAGAGGGAATGAATATTTTAATATAATTGGAGGTAGAAAGTGAGCAATAATTATCAAGCAGAAGATATAACAGTCCTAGAAGGACTTGAAGCAGTAAGAAAAAGACCAGGAATGTATATAGGAACAACTTCAGAGAGAGGATTACACCATCTTGTATGGGAGATAGTGGATAACTCAGTGGACGAGGCACTAGCTGGATATTGTACTCATATAGAGGTAAGTATACTTCCAGATAACGTAATAGAGGTAGTGGATAATGGAAGAGGAATTCCAGTAGATATTCACCCTAAGTATGGAAAATCAGCATTAGAGATAGTTTTAACGGTACTACATGCTGGAGGAAAATTTGAAAATGATAACTATAAAGTTTCAGGAGGACTTCATGGAGTTGGAGTTTCAGTAGTTAACGCTCTTTCTCTATGGACAGAGGTAGAGGTAAAAAAGAATGGGAAAATTTGGTATCAAAGATATAATAGAGGGGTACCAGAAGAGGCAGTAAAGGAGATAGGAGTTACTGAAGAGCATGGAACAACAGTAAGATTTAAGGCTGACCATGAGATATTTGAAACTTTAGTTTATGACTATAATACATTAAAAAATAGATTAAAGGAGTTAGCTTACTTAAATAAGGGACTTGTTATAACTTTATCAGATTCAAGAAAGGAACCATTTAAGAAGGAAGTTTTTGAATTCGAGGGGGGAATAGCTGACTTCTTAAGAGAGATAACTCAAGATACAGAAAAGTTAATAAAAGAGCCTATCTATATGACAGGAGATATAGATAATATAGGTGTAGAGATAGCTTTCCTATATACGGTAAACCAATCTGAGATAATTTACTCTTTTGTAAATAATATCAACACACATGAGGGAGGAACTCATGTTCAAGGATTTAGAACAGCATTGACAAGAATAATAAATGATGTAGGAAAGGCACAAGGGCTATTAAAGGATAAAGATGGAAAGTTACAGGGAACAGATATTAGAGAGGGTGTAACGGCTATAGTTTCTGTAAAGGTTCCACAACCACAATTTGAAGGACAAACTAAGACAAAATTAGGAAATTCTGAGGTTACAGGAATAGTATCTACAGTTGTAGGTGGACAATTAAAGATGGTATTAGAGGATAATCCTAATGATACTAAGGTTATCATAGAAAAGATATTAAACTCTAAGAAAGCCAGAGAAGCAGCTCAAAGAGCAAGGGAGCTTGTACTTAGAAAATCAGCATTAGAAGTAGGTTCATTACCAGGAAAATTAGCAGATTGTTCATCTAAAAATCCAGAGGAGTGCGAACTTTATATAGTAGAGGGAGATTCTGCAGGAGGATCGGCAAAACAGGGTAGAGATAGATATCATCAAGCAATACTACCTCTTAGAGGAAAGATATTAAACGTTGAGAAGGCAGGACTTCACAAAGCTCTTGAGAATAATGAGGTAAGAGCTATGATTACAGCCTTTGGAACAGGTATTGGAGATAACTTCAATCTTGAGAAGTTAAGATATGGAAAGATAATACTTATGACAGATGCTGACGTAGATGGAGCACACATAAGAACTCTTTTATTAACGTTCATATACAGATATATGGTAGAGTTAATCTATAATGGAAATGTATTTATTGCTCAACCACCATTATATAAAATCTCTTATGGAAAACAGATAAAATATGCTTACTCAGATAGAGAGCTAAAGGAGATAACAGAAGCTTTTGAAGGAGAGGATAAAAAATACACTCTTCAAAGATATAAGGGACTTGGAGAGATGAATCCAGAGCAATTATGGGAAACAACAATGGATCCACAAAATAGAACTCTTTTAAAAGTAACAATAGATGATGCTAGAGCAGCAGATATATTATTTGATAAACTGATGGGAGATAAGGTAGACCCAAGAAGAGAGTTTATAGAAGAGAACGCTGAGTATGTAAAGAACTTAGATATATAATTGAGGTAAAATATGGATATAAAATTTCTATCAGAAAAATTTTATGCTGAATTTCAAGATTGTAAGGAGATTCTAAAGAAAGAAGATAGACCATATTTAGTATTAGTGATAGAGTGTGATGGGATAGATTATGCTATCCCATTTAGAACTAATATCAATCATAATTTAAGTTTTATATGTAGTGAAGATCCTGAATATAGAGGTGGTTTAGATTATACTAAGGCAATTCCTATATTAGAGGATTATTATATAAAACAGTTAGATAAAGAGATAAAAATTAAACAGAATGAATTTAATTATTTGAAAAGTAAAGAGGAAAAATTAAAAAAAGGATTTAAAAAGTATCTTAAGGAGTTTAGAAAAGCAACATTAAACTCTGACCAAAAGAGATATGAAAAAATCTTAAAATATTCATCTCTTCAGTATTTTAAAGATAGATTACAGATAAAATAAAAAGATGGTATATAAGATACCATCTTCATCAATTGAGCTTTCTTTATTTTATCCTGCTCGAGCTCTTCGAGCAGAGTCATCAATTGAGCTTTCTTTATTTTATCCTATTCGAGCTCTTCGAATAGAGTCATCTTTGTAATTGTATTATATCATTTTATATGAAAAATATCAAGTTCTATAAAATTAGAGGGTTAAATTATGAAAATCCTAGATTGTGTGGTATAATCTATTGAAGAGAAATTATAGAATAAGAGGAGGGTAAGCCGCTAAGGCAGTATAATCGTATGTCAAATATAAATAACAGATACATAGAAGATGAAATGAAAGAATCATACCTTGATTATTCAATGAGTGTTATTGTAAGTAGAGCTCTTCCAGATGTAAGAGATGGAATGAAGCCAGTACACAGAAGAATACTTTTTGCTATGAATGAGCTTGGTATGAGTTATGATAAACCATATAAAAAGTCAGCGAGAATCGTTGGGGAAGTACTAGGTAAGTACCATCCACATGGAGACTCTGCTGTATATAGTACAATGGTTAGAATGGCTCAAGACTTTAACTACAGATACCCACTAATCTCTGGACATGGAAACTTTGGTTCTATAGATGGGGACTCTGCAGCAGCAATGAGATATACTGAAGCTAGAATGGCAAAGATAAGTAATGAACTTTTAGAGGATATAGATAAAAATACAATAGACTTTAGAAAGAACTTCGATGATTCATTAGATGAACCAACAGTATTGCCAGCAAAGTTACCAAACCTACTACTTAATGGAGCTACAGGAATAGCAGTAGGAATGGCTACAAATATACCTCCTCATAACTTAGGAGAGGTAGTAGATGGAACACTTGCTCTTATAGATAATCCAGAGTTAACTCCACTAGATTTAATGGAGTATATAAAGGGACCAGATTTCCCTACTGGAGGAATAATAGATGGTGATAAAGGTATAAAAGATGCCTATATGACTGGTAGAGGAAAAGTAAGAGTAAGAGGAAAAATTGAGACAGAAGAGTTGAAAAATGGTAAAATAAATATTATAATAAGAGAAATACCATATCAACTAAATAAGGCAACTCTAATAGAAAGAATTGCTGAATTAGTAAAGGATAAGAAGATAGTTGGAATTTCAGATCTAAGAGATGAATCTGATAGAGATGGAATAAGAGTTGTAATAGAATTGAAAAAGGGAGAGGAGCCAGAATTAATTCTAAATAAGCTTTATAAATATACTGAGTTACAAAGTACATTTGGAATAATAATGCTAGCTCTAGTAAATAATACTCCTAAAGTATTAAACTTAAAACAGATCATAGAAGAGTACATAAAACATAGATTTGAAGTAATAACTAGAAGAATAAAGTTCAACTTAGATAAGGCTGAAAAAAGAGGTCACATCTTACAAGGATATAGAATAGCTCTAAACAATATTGATAGAATTATAGAGCTTATAAGAGGGGCTACAGATGGAAACCAAGCTAGAGAGCAGTTAGTAGAGAAGTATGGATTTACTGATGTTCAAGCTAGAGCTATACTTGATATGAAGCTACAAAGATTGACTGGGCTTGAAAGAGATAAGGTAGAGGCTGAATATCAAGAGATAGAGAGATACATAGCTGAGTTGAGAGATATATTAGCAAATGATAGCAAAATATATGAGATAATGAAAACAGAGCTTCAAGAGTTAAAAGATAAGTATAATGACGATAGAAGAACAATTATTGAGAAAGAGAGAAAAGAGATAACTCCAGAGGACCTAATCAAAGATGAAGAGGTAATACTTACATTTACAAATAAAGGATATGTAAAGAGAATGGAACTAAGTAAGTATAAGGCTCAAAGAAGAGGTGGAAAGGGAGTAGCAAGTCAAAATACTGTAGAAGATGACTTTGTAGAGAATATAGAGTCAGCTAGCAACCTAGATACTCTTATGATATTTACAAACCAAGGAAGAGTATACAATATAAAAGTATATGAGATTCCAGAGACTTCTAAGCAATCTAGAGGTAGATTGATAGGAAATATCATAAAATTAAAAGATGATGAGAAGATAAGAGCTATCATAAAAACAAGAGAGTTTTCAAGTGAGAATGAGGTTATTTTTGTAACTAAAGAGGGAATAATCAAGAAAACAAACTTGAGTGAATTTAAAAATATAAATAGTTCTGGATTAAAAGCTATTAAATTGAAGGAAAAAGATGATATAATATATGTAGGACTTATTCAAGATATTGAAAAAGAGGAGTTATTATTAGCAACTCAACAGGGATATTCAATCAGATTTGATTGTGGAGAGATAAGAGCTACAGGTAGAGATACTATGGGAGTGAAGGGGCTTGTACTTAGAGATGAGGATACAGTTGTTTCAGCACTTCTTATCAAGGATAAGGAGAATAGTAGTATCTTGACTATCACAGAGAATGGATATGGAAAGAGAACTAGAATAGATGAGTACCCATTACAATCAAGATACGGTAAGGGAGTTATCAACTTGAGATGTAGTGCTAAGACAGGAGCTGTAGTATCAGTACTATCAGTAACTTCAGGGGAAGAGCTAATGGCTATCACAGCTTCAGGAGTTGTTATTAGAATAGCTGTTGAGGATATCGTGTTATATGGTAGAGCTACTCAAGGGGTTATCATTATGAAGGTAAATGGTAAGGATGAGAAAGTTGTATCTATAACAAGAGTAAAATCAGAGGACAGTGAGAGTGAAGAAGTTCAAATCATCGATGAAAGTTTATTACAAAACGAGGAATCTACTTCAATAGGAGACATAAACTCTGAAGAAGATGAGATAATAGAGGAGACAGTAGAGTAATCTGTTGTTTCATTACACAAAAATATGGGGTGATATATTATGAGAAAAGCATTAGTTTTATTTGGGAACGAAATAGAAAGAGGAAGTTTAGCAGAGAGTGCAACTTTCTTAGAAAAGGAACTAGGATTTAAAATATACCCTCTTTACGTAAAGGATATAGCAAGAGAAAAACTTATGTCAGCTACAGATGGGCTTATGGTAGCAGGAAGAGCACCTTTTATAGTTCAAGGTTGGGAAGAGATAGAGAGAGCTGAAATTCAAGTGATTGAAGAGGTTCTAAAAGAGAAGGGAATCAAAGCTAAATTAAAAGTAGATATCGGAGATGTAGCTGAGGTTGTAACTGAGCATATGAAAAAATGTGACCTATTAGTTATAGGAAAAAATGATATCTTAACTGAAAAAGAGATAGATATCCTAAAAGGAAACTATAAATCATTACTACTTATTGGAGAAAAGCCTCTAAAAGCTATGAAAAATGTAGTTATAGGAAATGATAATGGAGTTAAGGTAAATAGAAGTTGTTATCACTTTATCAATCTTTTCCCAGAGGTTAAATGTTTCTCATCATTTGTTATCAACAAAGAGATTGAAGAGAATGCACTTGTTGAGTACTTAGAGGGACATGATAAGAAGATAGTTCATGAAGAGCTTACAACAACTGATTACAACGATGTATTAGCAAGAGTGGATGAAGCAGATCTATTTATTATGGGAAATTTAAGTAGAAGCTACTTCTTTGAAAAAATAATAGGAAAAAATGGAATTAAATTATTAGAAAAAGGAAAGGCACCTATATTTATAGGATAGGAAATTAGGAAGTAAAGATGAAAGTTTTAGTAATTTCGGACTCACACCAAAGATTGGATAGATTAGTAGATATATATGAATTGGAGAAGCCAGATGTAGTGATCTGTGCAGGGGACCATAGTAAAGATGGTGAGGAGCTTTCCTTTGTTTGTCCAGATTCTAAATACTATATAGTAAGAGGAAATTGCGACATATTTGATAGAAGACATGAAGATGAGATGATATTTGAGCTAGAGGGATTTAAGATCCTTCTGGCTCATGGTCATGAATATGGAGTAAAATCTGGGTATGAGTGGATAGAGGAGAGAGGAAGAAGATTAAACTGTGATATCGTTATTTTTGGACATACTCATATTCAATATTTATTTTCAAAAAATGGAATTACACTATTTAATCCAGGAGCTGTATATGGGAGAGAATATGGTATATTGGAAATAGATGGGGATAGATTCCAGTTTTATCATAAAAGTATATAAATTTTTAAAATATATAAGCCTTTTAAACTAGGGAGGAAAAATGAAAGAAAAGGTAGCACAGCTAAAAGAAACTGCTGGATTAAGTATTGAAAAAGCAGAATCTTTACAAGAATTAGAAGATATTAGAGTAAAACTACTTGGGAAAAAAGGGGAATTAACAGAGATTTCTAAGGGGATGAAAAATCTTACTCCTGAGGAGAGACCAGTTGTAGGTCAATTAGTAAACGAGTTAAGAGAGTATATCAGCTCAAAATTAGATGCTAAAAACCTTGAATTAAAAGAGAAGGAAAAAAATAAGAGACTAGCTGAAGAGGTTATTGATATAACACTTCCAGGAAAGAGAAATACTCTTGGAACTACACACCCAATAACTGATACTATGAACTTTATGAAAGAGATATTCATAGAGATGGGATTTGATGTGGCAGATGGACCAGAGGTAGAGCTAGTAAAATATAACTTTGATGCTTTAAATATTCCAGAAACTCATCCATCAAGAGATATAACAGATACATTTTATATCAATGATGATGTTGTTTTAAGAACACAAACATCACCAGTTCAAGTAAGATATATGTTAGAGCACAAGCCACCATTTAGAATGATATGTCCAGGTAAGGTATACAGACCAGATTACGATATATCTCATACACCTATGTTCCACCAAATGGAAGGACTTATGATAGGAGAGAACATCTCTTTTGCTAACTTTAAAGCTATATTAACAGAGTCATTAAAGAAGATGTTTGGAGATACAGAAGTTAGATTCAGACCACACTTTTTCCCATTTACAGAGCCATCTGCAGAGGTAGATATCCAATGTGCTGTATGTAAAGGAAAAGGATGTAGAATGTGTAAAGACAGTGGTTGGGTAGAGATCATGGGTTGTGGAATGGTAGACCCAGAGGTTCTAAAAGCTGTTGGATATGACCCTGAGGAAGTAAGTGGATTTGCTTTCGGAATGGGAATAGAGAGAGTAGCTATGTTAAGACGTGGTATAAATGACTTAAGAGCTTTCTTTGAAAACGATGTAAGATTTTTAAAACAATTTAAGTAATTCTGGAGGAGAGTAATGTTAATTTCTTTAGACTGGCTAAAACAGTATGTAGATATAAAAGAGGATATAAAAGAGTTAGATAATGCCCTAACTATGATAGGACAAGAAGTTGAAGCCATAGATATTCAAGGAAAAGGACTAGATAACGTAGTTATTGGTCACATAGTTGAGTATGGAAAACACCCTAACTCTGATAAATTAACACTTGTAAGAGTGGACGTTGGAACAGGAGAGCCATTACAAATAGTTTGTGGAGCTCCAAACCATAAATTAGGAGATAAGGTAGTTGTAGCTAAGATCGGAGCTGTACTTCCTGGAGATTTCAAAATTAAAAAGAGCAAAATAAGAGATGTTGAATCTTTTGGAATGCTTTGCTCACAAGTAGAGCTTGGAATAGGAGAGGATGGAGATGGAATAATAATCCTTCCTGAAGATGCTCCTATAGGTCAAGAGTATAGAAAGTATGCTGGACTTGATGATGTAATATTTGAATTAGAGATTACACCAAATAGACCAGATTGTCTATCTCACATAGGTATAGCAAGAGAGATAGCAGCTTACTACGGAAGAAAAGTAAAATATCCATCAGCAATATATACAGAGGCTATAGAAGCAACTACTTCAGTAGCTAAGGTAAATATTGAAGATAAAGATAGATGTAAGAGATACATGGGAAGAGTAGTAAGAAATGTTACTGTAGGAGAATCACCAGAGTGGTTAAAGAAGAGAATAAGAGCTATGGGATTAAAACCTATAAATAACATAGTGGATATAACAAACTTTGTTATGTTTGAATATAACCAACCTATGCATGCTTTTGATTTAGATAAGGTATCAAATGAAAGTATAAATGTAAGAGCTGCTCATGCAGGAGAAAAGATAGTAACTCTTGATGGAGTAGAGAGAGAGCTTAATAATAAAGAGCTTGTTATAGCTGACGATGAAAAAGCTATTGCAATAGCTGGAATAATCGGAGGAATGGGAACAGAGATAACTGCTGAAACAAAAAATGTATTCTTAGAGGTAGCATACTTCACTCCAGAAAATATCAGAAAAACTGGTAGAAGACTTGGAATATCTACAGATTCTTCATATAGAAATGAGAGAGGAATAGATATCGAAGGTATACCAGATGCAAGTGAAAGAGCTGCAGCTCTAATAGTTGCAATAGCTGGAGGAGAGCTTTTAGATGGAGCTATTGATAAGTATGTAGAAAAACCTAAGAAAATAGAGATTCCATTAAGCTTAGAAAAGTTAAATAAATTTGTTGGTAAGGAGTTACCATCAGATACTGTAGGAAAAATATTAAGTAACCTAGGTCTTGGAATAAAAACACTATCTCAAGATACTCTACTTATAACACCACCTACATATAGAGGAGATTTAACTAGAACTGCTGATATCTATGAGGAGATTATCAGAATATATGGATTTGAAAATATTGAACCTATAATGCCTGTTGAAAATATACAAGCTGGTAAAAAAGCTGAAAATATAGATTTAATAGATAGTACAAAGGAGATATTAAGAGAGATTGGACTTCAAGAGGTAATCAACTACTCATTTATCCCTAGAAATGTTGTAGATATCTTAAATATAAAAGAGAGTGTAATAGAGATTAAAAACCCTCTAAGTGAAGATATGGCAATATTAAGACCTACATTGATGTGGAGTGTACTTTCAAATATAAGAGATAACATCAATAGAAATCAATTTGATTTAAGATTCTGTGAAGTTTCAAGAGTGTTCTCACCTGCTCAAGAGTTAGCTAATGAGGAGTTAAGAATCTGTATAGGATTAGCAGGAAGACCAGAGAGAACTCTATGGGATCCAAAACCAGAAGCTTATGATTTCTATACAATTAAAGGATATGTAGAGAAGCTTATGGAGTATATGGGAGTTACTAAATACAGATTAGAGAGAAGTTCAAACAGTAATTTCCACCCAGGTAGAAGTGCAGAGTTAAGAATAGGAAATGATATAATAGGTGTATTTGGAGAGATCCATCCAGATGTTCAAGAGAAAATGGAGATAAAGAGAGAGAGAGTATATATAGCAGAAATCGATTTAACTAAGTGTGTAAAATATATAAAGAACTCTACTAAATATGAAAAAATAGTAAAATATCCAGAAGTAACTAGAGATTTGGCTATTGTTCTTTCTAAAGATGTACTTGTAGGAAATATGATTGAAAACTTAAAAAGAGTATCTCCAATAATTGAAAAAATAGATATATTTGATGTATATGAGGGAGAAAAAATAGATGCAGATAAGAAATCTGTAGCTATCAGTATAGTACTAAGAAATAAAGAGAAGACTCTAGATGAGAAAGAGATAAAAACAGCAATAGATAAGATACTAACAACTATCTCTAAAGATTACAATGGAGAGATAAGACAGTAGTAAATTGGAGAGTGAAAAAAGCTAGAAGAGAGTTATAGCTTTCTTCACTCTTTTTTAATAAAAAGATTTAGGGAGGAAAGAGGTATGGATAGTTTAAAAGAGTTATTTAAAATTGGAAATGGACCATCAAGCTCACACACTATGGGACCAGAGAGGGCAGCAAAAAAATTTAAGGCTAAAAATCCGGAGGCTAAGAGATTTGAAGTTGAACTTTACGGTTCTTTAGCTCTTACAGGAAAGGGACACCTTACAGATTGGATAATTGTAGAGACAATGAAACCTATACCAACAGAGATAGTATGGAAGCCAGAGGTGGTACATAAGTATCATACAAATGGAATGCTATTTAAAGCCTTTGATGAGAGTGGGAAAAAATTAGATGAATGGTTGGTATTCTCTGTTGGGGGAGGAACTATAATGGAAGAGAACCAAGAGAGAAGAGGTGGACAGGAAGTCTATAGATTGAACTCTATGGAGGAGATAAAGAGCTGGTGTGAAGAGAATCAGAAAGAGTTATGGGAGTATGTTGTAGAGTGTGAAGGAAAAGAGATATTTGATTTCTTAAAAGATATTTGGCAAGCTATGGAGCAGGCAGTAGAGAGGGGAATAAATACTACTGGAGTACTGCCAGGAAGCTTAAAATATCCAAGAAAAGCGTCAAATTTCTATAGAAAGGCTAGAAATAATCACAGTAGAGGAGGATTTCTAGGTAGAATATTTGCCTATACATTAGCTGTATCAGAGGAGAATGGTGGTGGAGGTAGAGTGGTTACTGCACCAACATGTGGAGCTTGTGGAGTTGTACCGGGACTTCTGTATGCTCTAAGAGAGGAGTATGATTTACATGAGGATGAGATCTTAAAAAGCCTAGCAATAGCAGGACTTATAGGAAACCTTATCAAAGAGAATGCAACTATTTCTGGAGCAGAGGGAGGTTGTCAGGCTGAGGTTGGTTCGGCTTGTTCAATGGCTGCAGCAATGGCATGTTTCCTATTGGGAGGTTCATTGGCTCAGATAGAGTATGCAGCAGAGATGGCACTAGAACACCACCTTGGATTAACTTGTGACCCAGTTGGTGGATATGTACAGGTACCTTGTATTGAGAGAAATGCAGCGGCAGCAGCAAGAGCTTTAGATGCTGCAGCATATAGCCTATATACAGATGGAAAGCATAAGGTAACCTTTGACCAAGTTGTAAAGACTATGGGAGAGACAGGAAAGGATTTAAAACAGGAGTATAGAGAGACATCTTTAGGAGGTCTTGCAAAATTTACATTTAATGCAGAATGCTAGAAGGAGAGAAGAGATGAAGTTAATAGTAGGATTAGGAAACCCAGGAAGTAAGTATGAGAAGACAAGACACAATATAGGATTTGAAGTTATCAACTATCTTCAAAAGGACTTAGGGATAACAAATGAGAAGGAGAAATTCCAAGGGCTTATAAGTGAAAAAAATATAGATGGGGAGAAGGTACTTTTTCTAAAACCACAAACTTTTATGAATCTAAGTGGAAACTCAATAATAGAGGTTATAAATTTCTATAAGCTAAATCCAAAGACAGATTTAGTGGTAATATATGATGATATGGACCTACCAGTAGGAAAGTTGAGAGTAAAGGAGAAGGGAAGCTCTGGTGGACATAATGGAATAAAATCTATTATATCTCACTTAGGAGATGAGTTTTTACGTATAAAGTGTGGGATAGGAAAACCTAAGGACAATACTATTGACTTTGTATTGGGACAGTTTAGTAAAAGTGAACAAGAAGAGGTAACATTGATGATAGAGAATGCAAGTAAATGTGCATGTGATATTATCCAAGATGTCGAATTAAGTAAAATAATGCAAAAATATAACAAAAAATGATCAAAATAATTGCAAAAACCATTGAGAATTAGCAATAAATGTGATACACTTAGTTTAGTAGAAATTAACTTTAAAGTGAAAGGAGATTAATTATGAAGTTTTTTGGTTTCAGAGGAGGAGTTCATCCACCTGAAAATAAGATTCAAACAGAGAATATGGCTGTTGAAGAAGTAAAAGCACCAAAAATGTTGTATGTTGCACTTTTACAACATATAGGGGCGCCACTAGATCCAATTGTAGCTGTTGGAGATAGGGTATTGAAAGGGCAAAAAATTGCTGATTCTCAAGCATTTATGTCATCCCCTATTCATTCACCAGTAAGTGGAACAGTTAAGAGAATAGAGGACCATGTTTTTCCATTGATGGGAAGAATAAAAACTGTAATAATTGAAAATGATGAACAGGAGACTTGGGATGAGTTATCGAAGATAGAGAAATGGGAAAATGTAGATAGAAGAACATTATTAACAATGATAAGAGAGAAAGGTATAGTTGGTATAGGGGGAGCAAGTTTCCCTACTCATATAAAGTTAGATCCACCAGCAGATGCAAAGATAGATACACTTCTATTAAACGGAGCAGAGTGTGAGCCATATCTTAACTCTGACAATAGACTTATGATAGAGAATCCAGAGAAGATAGTAAATGGTATCAAAATTATAAAAAAGATACTTGGGGTAAATAGAGCTATTGTTGGTATTGAAGAGAATAAGCCAGAGGCTATAGCTTCAATGAGAAAAGCTGTTGAGGGAACTGGTATTGAGATAGCACCACTTAAGACAAAATATCCTCAAGGAGGAGAGAAACAACTGATAAAAGCTGTATTAGATAGACAGGTTCCATCTGGAAAACTTCCATCAGCAGTTGGAGTAGTGGTACAAAATACTGGAACAGCTGCAGCTATATATGATGGTATAGTAAATGGAATACCTCTGATAGAAAAGGTAGTTACTGTTTCAGGAAAGGGGATAATCAATCCTAAGAATGTGAAGATAGCTATTGGAACACCATTCTCTTATCTATTAGATTACTGTGGTGTAAATAGAGAGATTGTAGATAAATTAGTTATGGGAGGACCTATGATGGGAATGGCTCAATTCTCAGAGGAAGCTCCTGTAATCAAGGGAACATCAGGATTGTTAGCTCTTACTAAGGAGGAGACAAATCCATATAAAACAAGAGCCTGTATAGGGTGTGGAAAGTGTGTAGAGGCTTGTCCTATGGGACTAGAACCTCTAATGTTTGCAAGACTTGCAGCATTTGAGCAATGGGAACAACTTAAAGAGTATAGTTTGATGGATTGTATAGAGTGTGGTTCATGTGCATATATCTGTCCTGCTAACAGACCATTGACAGAGGCTATAAAGATTGGAAAATCTAAATTAAGAGCTATGAAAAAATAAAAGATAACAGGAAGTGTTATTGAGTTATCAGGAGGGTAAAGTGACTAATATTTTTAAAATGGGGCCATCACCTCATATAAGAACATCAGAAACAGTTGAAAGTGTAATGTATGATGTAATTATATCATTGATACCAGCATTTCTAGTTGCTGTGTATGTCTTTGGTATAAGAGCATTTATAGTAACATCAGTGTCTATACTTACTTGTATGGTTACTGAGTATATATGTCAAAAAATAATGGGGCAAGAGCCATCTATTTTTGATGGAAGTGCTATTATAACAGGGATACTTTTTGCCTTTGTAATTCCATCTATTATGCCACTACAATATGTAATCATAGGTTGTATTGTAGCTATTGGATTAGGAAAGATGGTATTTGGAGGGCTTGGACACAATGTATTCAACCCAGCATTAGTAGGAAGAGCCTTTGTACAAGCTTCTTGGCCAGTGGCAATAACTACATTTGCTTATGATGGAAAGGCTGGGGCTACAGTACTTGATGCTATGAAGAGAGGGATACCTTTAGACTCATCTCTAATAGAGGGAGGAAACCAATATCTTCAAGCTTTCATTGGAAGAATGGGAGGATGTCTTGGGGAGACTTCGGCACTAGCAATACTACTTGGAGGACTTTATCTAATATATAAAGGACAGATAGATTGGAAGGTACCTACAATAATAATTGGTACAGTATTTGCTCTAACTTGGGCTATGGGTGGAGATCCAGTGATGCATGTTCTATCTGGAGGGCTATATTTAGGAGCTTTCTATATGGCTACTGATATGGTTACTAGTCCACACACTCCAAAGGGTAAGATTATTCATGCTCTACTTTTAGGAGTTCTAATCTCTATGATTAGAATGAAGGGTGGATACCCAGAGGGAGTTGCATACTCTATATTGATAATGAATGGAGTTGTACCTCTTATCAACAGATATACTAAGCCTAAAAAGTTTGGTGAGGTGAAGGCTAATGAAAAATAGATTTGTACATTATGGAATTGTTCTATTGGTAATAGCTGCAGTCTCAGCTGGGATATTGGGATTAGTAAATAATTTTACAAAAACAGTTATTGCAGAAAATAATGAGAGAGCTCAAAATGAAGCTAAGAGACAGGTTCTAGCAGCAGCTAGTGAGTTTAGAGCTGGGGAAGCTGTAACTTCTGAAGGGCTAGAGTTTATACCTGGATATGATGCTAATGGAAAAAAAGTTGGATATGTAACAACTGTAGCACAACCGGGATATGCTGGGGATATAACATTTATCTTAGGAGTTAACTTAGATGGAGAGATAACTGGAGTGAGAGTTACAAACCAAGCTGAAACTCCGGGACTAGGAGCTAAGATAGCTGATGTAGAGTGGCAAGATCACTGGATTGGAAAGGACTCATCATATGAGTTCAATAAATCTGTAGACGCTTTTGCTGGGGCTACAATATCTCCAACTGCTGTTTATACAGGACTTATCAGAGCTTTAAAAGCTTATGAAACTGGGGTGAGTAACTAATGAAAACTAACTATGGAAAGATAATATTATCAGGAATTTTTAAAGAAAACCCTATATTTGTACTATTTTTAGGACTATGTCCAACACTGGGAGTTACAAGCTCAGCTATGAATGGACTTTCAATGGGACTTGCAGTTGTCGCTGTACTAGCTTGTTCAAACCTACTGATATCAGCTTTTAAAAGTTGGATACCATCTCAAGTTAGAATACCAGCATATATTATGATAATTGCCTCACTAGTTACAATAGTACAGATGTTGATGGAAGCATATACTCCAGACCTATACAAGGTACTTGGACTATTTATTCCTCTTATCGTTGTTAACTGTATTGTACTTGGAAGAGCAGAGAGTTTTGCTTCTAAAAATGGTGTGTTTGCATCTTTCTTAGATGGAATTGGATCAGGGCTTGGATTTACTCTTTCATTAACAGTATTGGGAATGATTAGAGAAGTTTTAGGAAATGGAACAGTATTTGGTATAAGAGTAACACCAGAGTCTTACTCACCAGCTCTTATCTTTGTATTGGCTCCAGGGGCATTTATAACTATTGCCTTTATAAAAGCTTTCCTTAACTATCTTGAAATGAAAAAGAGTAAGGAGGGGTAATCGTGAGTTTTGGTAGTTTATTCAGTATAATTATAGGTTCAATATTTATAAATAACGTTATTTTTGCTAAGTTCTTAGGGTGTTGTCCATTTATGGGAGTATCTAAAAAGGTAGATGCTTCTCTAGGAATGGGAATGGCTGTAACTTTCGTTATAACTATTGCTTCAGCTGTAACTTGGCTTGTTTACCATTTTCTATTAGCACCATTTGGATTGGGATATCTTCAAACTATTGCTTTTATTCTGATAATTGCTGCATTAGTTCAATTTGTTGAGATGGCTATTGCTAAAACATCACCATCACTATACAAAGCACTAGGAGTTTTCCTACCTCTTATCACTACTAACTGTGCAGTATTAGGAGTGGCTATTATCAATATTCAAGAGGGGTATAACTTCATTGAAACTGTTGTAAATGGTTTTGCAGTTGCAGTGGGATTCTCATTGGCATTAGTTTTACTAGCTGGAATTAGAGAGAGAATAGAGTATTCAGCAATTCCAGCACCATTTAGAGGAATTCCTATAGCCTTTATATGTGCAGGATTACTTGCAATGGCATTTATGGGATTCAGTGGTATGCAAATTTAAAAATTATTGGAGGTTAATATGGAAGCAATATTAATACCAGCAATTGTGCTGGGGTTAACAGGACTTGCTATGGGACTATTCCTTGCCTTTGCTTCAATTAAATTTGAAGTGGAAGTGGATCCAAAGATAGAAGCAATCAGTGGAGTTCTTCCTGGAGCAAACTGTGGAGGATGTGGATTTCCAGGATGTTCTGGATATGCTGCTGCAATAGTTGAAGAGGGAGCACCTATGTCACTATGTGCACCTGGCGGAGGAGCAGTGGCGGCTAAAATTGGAGAGATTATGGGAGCATCTGTAGATGTTTCTGGTGAGAAGGTTGTAGCTAGAGTACTTTGTCAAGGAGATAATACAAGGACTACAAAGATATACGAGTTTGATGGAGAGATTCAAACTTGTGCAGCTATGGCACTTTATGCTGGTGGAGATAAATCTTGTATGTACTCATGTTTAGGACATGGAGATTGTGAAAGGGTGTGTCCAGTTAATGCTATCAAAGTAAATGAGAGAGGGATAGCAGAGGTAGATGAGGAGAAATGTATCTCTTGTGGACTTTGTCAAAAAGCTTGTCCTAAGAAGGTAATAGCTATGTTACCACAAAATAAAAAGATAACAGTAACTTGCTCTTCTAGAGATAAGGGAGCTGTGGCTAAGAAAAATTGTTCTGTAGCTTGTATAGGTTGTGGAATCTGTGCTAAGAACTGTCCAGTAGAAGCTATAACAGTTATAGGAAACTTGGCTAAGATAGATCCAGCTAAGTGTATCTCTTGTGGAATCTGTGCTACTAAATGTCCTACAAAGGCTATTGTTAGTGATGTAGAGTTGAAGAAAGCAGAGATTATAGAGGAGAACTGTAAGGGATGTACAGCTTGTGCTAGAAAGTGTCCAGTAGGAGCTATTGAGGGAGCTGTTAAGGAGAAACACCATGTAATTCCAGAAAAATGTGTAGGTTGTGGAATCTGTTTTGACACTTGTAAGTTTAAAGCTATAAAATTGAATATTATTAAGTAAATTAAGGTATAAAAAAAGATAGGAGCTCCTATCTTTTTTTTCTATTTCTCTTTTCTATAAAGGGAAGTAGAGAAGATAATCAAAAGAGGGAATATCTCCAATCTTCCAAGTAGCATAAAGAATGTTATGATTATCTTAGATGTATAGGAAAATCCAGAGTAGTTATACTCAGGTCCAACTATACCAAATCCTGTTCCAGCATTGTTGAAGATAGCAGCTGCAGCACTGAAACATGAGAAGAAATCAGGTATCTCCAATGATAGAATAATCAAAAGGAAGGCGAAAAACATAATGTATACAAGTAGATAGCTAGTTATACTACCTTGTAATTCATCAGTTATCTTTTTTCCATTCATCTGAATAGTCATCTTTCTATTGGGAGTGGTAACCCTTTTGATAGTTCTAAAGAATATCTTACCAAGTATAATCACACGGGAAACCTTTAATCCACCAGCAGTAGAACCAGCACATCCTCCTATAAATATAAGGAAGAGAAGAACTATTTGAGAAAATAGTGGCCAATCACCAAAGTTAACAGTGGCAAAGGCTGTACTGGTAATCAGTGAAGAGACAGTAAAGAATACATCCTTTAGAAGTAATTTTATACTTTCATATCTTGGAGCTAAATTCAAACAGATGAGAAGAAAGCTACCAAAGATAAATCCTATATACCATTTCAACTCTTCATTTTTGAAGAAATCTTTAAATTTTCCCATCATAATAAAGTAAAACATATTAAAATTTATACCAAAAACTAGCATACCAATAGCTAGAATATACTCGATAGAGCTATTGTTATAGTAAGCTATACTATTATTTTTCATAGAGAAACCACCTGTTCCAGCGGTACCAAAGGCATGAATAATAGCATCAAAGAGAGGC
The DNA here is from genome assembly GCA_018883725.1 of Candidatus Fusobacterium pullicola. Lineage (NCBI taxonomy): Bacteria > Fusobacteriati > Fusobacteriota > Fusobacteriia > Fusobacteriales > Fusobacteriaceae > Fusobacterium > Candidatus Fusobacterium pullicola. The sequence goes on from JAHLFN010000026.1 coordinate 18,428, forward strand.
ATACCAGCCATTCTAAGAGCTATGATTAAGATAATAGTTAGAGCTACATAGATAAGGTAGAGTATCCTTGAGTTATATGACATCTTAGAAACCAACTTACCAAATACAGGACCTGGTACCTCTGCCTTCATTATATAGGTACTAGGTGTATTATTCTGTGGAATGATAGCAATTATCAAAACTAGCATTCCCATTCCACCTATGAATAGAGTAAAACTTCTCCAAAAGAGAAGAGAATTACTAAGAACTTCAATATCTGGAATAACTGTGGCACCAGTAGTGGTAAATCCACTCACTATTTCAAATACAGAGTCTATATATGAAGGAACCTCACCACTGATACACAGGGGAAGGGCTCCAAATAGTGACATAAATATCCAAGAGAGGGAAACTATAGCAAACCCTTCCTTTGTAAATACCTTCTCATCCTTTGGTTTCTCCTTCGGTAGAATTTTTGTAAATAGAAATATTAAAAGTATAGTTATAACATATGAAAATTTCAATCTCCAACTCTCTTGATAATAGAAGCTAATCAGTAGAGGAATAGCTAAAAATATCATTTCAAGAGAGAGGATTGTCTTGATTGTGTAAAAAATAATCCTTTTATTCATCTAAAATCCTACCTCAAAATATCATCAATATCATCTATATACTTGTTTTTAGTTATTAAAATTACATGATCCCCATATCTGATAATATCGTTTCCAGTAGGGAAGATGATCTCATTTCCTCTAATTATACTAGAGATAATATTATTCTCTTTTATCTTTAGATCTCTAAGTGGAATATTTAGAAGTTTACTGTCCTTTACCATCTTAAATTCTACAGCTTCTACCTCATTATTAAGAATTCTATAAAGAGTAATTATATTGTTACCTCTTTGGTTCATATGAGCTCTTACAAATTTTACTATAAAGTTAGATATTATCTGCTTTGGATTAACTATTGATTGAAGATCATCTAGCTTTAAGAAATTGAATATATCAATAGTACTAACCTTTGTAATAGTCTTTCTTATTCCCATCTTACTAGCATACATAGATAGAAGTATATTCTCCTCATCTATACCAGTAAGAGAGACAAAGGCGTCGTAATCCTTGAATCTTTCCTCTTCTAAAAGGTTGATATCCACTCCATTTCCATTTATTACAGTGACATTTTCATAGTGCTCACTTAAAAACTCAGCTTTCTTCTCATCTAGCTCCACTATCTTTATATCCAGCTTTTTCTTAAGTAGCATCTCAGTCAGGAAGTAGGCTATTCTTCCTCCCCCAACTATGAATACAGAGTTTATCTTAAATACTTGTTGCTTTAAGTCTCTATAGAACCTTTTAATCTCATCAGGTGTTCCAGTGATATATATCTTATCATTCTCCTTTAGTATGAAGTTACCATTTGGAATGTAGATCTCATTATCTCTTTGTATTGTACAGATGATTATCTTAGCACCAGAAAACTTAGAGAGCTCATATATCTTCTTATTACAAAGTAAGCTATCCTCATCTATTGACATCTCAATTAGATTTATCCTATTATTTGAGAAACTCTCAACATTTAGAGCATTTGGGAAGGAGATATTTCTAGCTATAAAGGTTGCTGCATGTACATCAGGGTTTAGAATAAGGTCTATCCCCAATGAGCTACTCATAAAGTCTAAGTCTGTTGAGTAACCAGGCTCTCTAACCCTAGCTATAGTATATTTTGCCCCCAATTTTTTTGCCATTATCGACGATATTATATTTATCTCATCAGATTCAGTAACAGCTATGAATACATCGGCTCCCTTTACACCAGCCTCTCTTAAAATCTCCAAGGTAGCACCATTTCCAAGTACCCCCATCACATCAAAATCAGAGATAATTTTATCTAAAATCTTTTCATCTTTTTCAATAAGAACTATATCATTTCCTTCAGCAGAAAGGTCTTTACAAAGGACTTCCCCAACCTTTCCTGCACCTACTACAATAATTTTCATTGAATTTTTCTCCTCACTATTAAATATCATTATTTTCTATTAGATGTTAGAAAATAATTTAAATTTTTTTCAACAATTTTTTTTATATTGTTAGCAATCTCTAGAGCTTCCTCTCTTTTTATCCCAATATTTTTAGCAACTTCTAATATATCATCTAAAGATGGATTTTTTCCATTTCCATTAACTGTTGTAGCATGTTCACCACCAATAGAAAAACTGTATGTTAAGTCATAAGCTGGAGAGAGAATCCATCTTTTTTCCTCTTCAATATATAAAAAAGTAAAATTTTTTGAGTGATCATCTCTATTATGAGCAAAAATATTAAAACACATAAGCTTAAACATTTTTAAAACTTCATCAAAGGAATTAGTTAAACTTAAAGTTAACTTCATAAGTATATTGTAATCTAAATTAGGGACTCTATGTGAAGTTTCTAAAAGAGCCGAGACAGATAACATATGAATTTTTTTATTAGCAACTCTATCAAACCTTTTTATACCAAAATATCCTTTACAAATTTTTGAAGGAAAAAGTTTTACTTCTGGTACTTCTATTCCACACTCTTTAGCACATAGAGAATATAGATACTCTTCTTCTCCAATATCATTACTATCAAAAGATGATGGAAACTTTATAATCCACTCTTCATTATTGTATTGAGTTAATATTTTAGGACGAGCTCCTCCAGATGAACCTCCTAAGTAAAATAGACTATCTAAATTTTCAGAATATTGAGTATTTAGAATTTTCTTACATTCTGATGCTAATTTATCATAATCTTCTACTGTATAGTTAGGAACTAATGAGTGAATAGGTTTGTAAGATAGAGCACCCATACCATTATTTCCTACAATAGCTAAACGATTTAGAGAATTAACAGTTCTTGGATCTATTTTTTTAGATAGAAGCATCCTATCTACTAATAGTCTTCCCCAACCATCAGGTAAGGTATCAGCAAAGACTCCAAATACTCCCTCAAAGGGATCATATTTAGAAATAAAAGTTTTTTTTACAAGTGGAAGAGTTCGAGGACTAATAGAAAATCCATCAGCTATCCATTCTGAATCGTATTCAAAAACTGTAATAAAATTTGAAGTTGGAAGAGTTGCTAAAGTTCCAACTTTTCTATTATTGTAAAAGACTTCTAACTTATTTAGTGTGTTCATTTAAAATCTCCTCAATAGAATTGTAGTGTCTTTGAGAGAAAAGATTGAACATCTCATCAGACCTACCTAGTATAATAGCAATTTTTGAAAGAGATAGAAGAGAAATTTCGCCAGTATTTTCAAATCTTTTAATTGAACCTAAACTCACCCCCGTAACTTTGGCAAATTGCTCTTGAGTCATCTTCATCTCTTTTCTTCTAAGTCTTACATTTTTAGCAATTTCAAGTTGTATATCTCTAGGTGTTTTAAAATTAAAAAAATCAAATTCCATATATAATATATTATCTAAAAATTAAAAAAAAGTCAATAATAGATAATATATTATATATTTTTGATAAAAAATTAAGGTAGGAGATAAATGGGAGTAAAAATAATTTTTCTAGTGATTAATAATAAGTGAGATTAGGACTCTATTTAATGATTCTGTTGGCTCTGGAGTAGATAAGGAATTAATTTCTAAAACAATGACATCACTTACCTATCTTTAAAATTTTCTAAATCTTTATGTAAAGTCATTAACTTATCCTCCATTCTTTACCATTTTTTAAGTTCAAATTCAATTTAAAAGTAGTGGTTTTATTTAGTTTTTTCTTTAGCTCCTCTACTTTTAAAATATTCTTTTCCTCTATCATACTTCCAAGTAAAGCTAAAACTACGACTGTATAATTTTTTTCTGCTAACTCTAGCAAAGTCAATATCTCTTCATAAGCTAAACTTAATATTTTGCTTTTCATCAACATATAACTCTCTTCTATATTAGAGTCGGGAATATTTTTTAAATTTTTCAATATATCTAAGATTTCAAGATATTTAATATTTTCTTCTGTTATTAGAGCTTTATTTTGAATAAATTTTATTTTTATTCCATCAAATTCTCTAGGATTTTTTCTTGTATTTGTTGCTATCTCTATACTATTAGAAAGTTGTGAAGTAAGTCCATATCTATTAAATAGATTAACTCCTGTAATATATCCTATCCTTTTATCTCCAAGATACAAATATTTCTGTATAAAATCTTTTATAGTAAGAGGAAGTTCTCCAAAAATAGATTTTTTAGGAATATAGTATAAGCCTTTTTCAGCTCTTTTTAATTCCCCTTTTTTTACCATTCTTTCTAAAACTTTAAAAGTCGAATATTTAGAACTGGTAGTATCTAACTCTCTAGTATTTAGTATTCCATTTCCTTGATTAAATAATATATTTTCAATATTAGCTCTATTCATACTCTCTCCTTTTTTAAAGTTTTTTTTACATTTATTTTGACACTTATATATAATTATAGCATTTTTTTAAATTTTTTGCATTTATTTTGATAAAATAAGGAATTAATATAAATTTAAATAGTTCAAATCTTTAAAAAAATGAAACTACTATTCAAAAACTTTAGAAAAAATAGGATATACTTCATATATAAAGTTAATATATTTTCGATGAAAAGTTAAAATTAAGGTAGGAGATAAATAGGAGCAAAAATAATTTTTCCATTGATTCACAATAGGTAATATTAGTGCTCTGTTTAAAAAGATAAAAAAATAGTAATATATATGTATCCAAGGGGTGCCACCAAGGAAAAAAATATTTGGAGGTAATAATTATGTCAGTACAAGCAACAGTTCAAAGCGAAATGAAGAAAATGAAAAACACAATCAAGAGAGAGGTAGCAATAGAGAATGAGCTACAAAACTACAAGGCAGTAATAGAGCACATAGCAGAGTTACAAGAGGCTTCAGAACCATTACCAGAGGAAACAAACTTCTCAAGTTATGAAGAGTGGCAAGCTGATGCAGAGAAAAAAATGAAATCTAAGAGCACATCACTAGCAACAATAGAGAAATACAAGGATCTAATAGTAGCTTACCAATACTACCTAGATAACAATCCAGTAGAGTAGTGAGAGAAGGGGATAGGGTGTTTCCTATCCTCTTTTTTTAAAGGGGAGATGTGTATGAAAAAGCGTGGATTAAAGATAGGATTGGCACTCTCTGGTGGAGGTATGAGGGCTATAATATTTCATCTGGGGGTATTGAAATATCTAGCTGAGAAGAGATTACTAGAGAATATAGAGTATATATCCTCTGTATCTGGAGGAAGTATCTGTGTAGCTCTAATGTATACGAACAATAATATGAGATGGGTGAGCAGTGAAGAGTACCTCACAAGAGTGTTACCAAATATAAGGAGGGCACTGTTTAGAGAGGATATAGAGAGAAAGTTAATAGTGAGAAGTATAGTGGATATTCCACATATATTAGATACTAAGTGTAAAAAATTGGCTAATGCTATGAGAGTTTTATGGAATATGGATGGAAAGATAGGGGAATTACCTAAGATTCCAAAGTGGGATATAAATGCAGTGACATATGAGACTGGAAAGAGATTCTTCTTTTCACAGGAGAGATGTGGTGATGAAAGGCTGGGATATTTCTCTGGAGAGGAGATGAATATAGCAGAGGCAGTGGCAGCTTCAGCTGGTTTTCCAGTATTGATAGGTATGTATGAACTAAAAAGGGATAGGTTTGAGTGGTATGATAGATATGGAGAGAGGAGGGTAGAACCAAGTAGAGGAAAGCTTCACCTATGGGATGGAGGTGTCTATGATAATCTAGGACTAGAACCAATATTCCAGAGAATATGGAGTGGAGAGAGTGAGCTAAATTACTATATAGTAAGTGATGCTGGGGCAGTGGATAAAGAGTTTGTAGAGTATAGAAAGATATTTGGAAGAGTGAGGGCATTGAAAAGATTGCTCGATATATCTATGGAACAGGTGGATAGCCTCAATAGTAGATTCTATAGAGAGTATATAGAAAGAGAAAAAAATGGAGTGTATATAAGGCTAGAGGAGAGTTATCCTACTAATCTGAAAAGGCCAAAGGAAGAGGAGTTTGATAGATTATTAAAACATGGATATGAGAGTATAGCTTTGAAGAAAATATTTTAAAGTAGAGAGGAGTAAATATCCTCTCTTTTTGTATATGAACAAAAATAAACGGAGAAAAACTAGTAAGAATTACTAATATTTTATAAGAGAAAGTATTGATAAAAGTTAACAAAATTTAAATAAAAATGAAAAAAATTTTTTGTTCTATTGACATTATTAAGAAAAGTAGTAAAATATATATAATGTTAAAAAATTTATTTTGGGAGATTCTTTATGGTAAGGCACACACGAAATATTAGAATGAGGCTTATATACTTTGTCCTGCTGTTTATTTTCTATAGACAGAGCTTTGTTATTCAAAAATTAAGCTTAAATTTGGCGATGTATGGAATATTTATTATTCTATTTTTTTCATATTATTTACTTAATACATTAAATTTTGATTCAAGATATCAGAGAGTAAATATCATTTATTCAACTATCTTGAATTTTTTTGCCTACATGATTTTTTACTTTTTCTATAAAAAAGAGAGCTTAATATTAGCCTTTATCATATACTCATTTTTCCAAAATATATTAAACTATTTACTCTATAAAAAAGAGGAGATGGAGAAGAGAGTTCTTATTATTGATAATGAAAATCAATATATAGATAAAATTTGTGAGAGTTTACAGTTAAAAGAGGGAACATACAGATACTGTGGCTATATATCAAATAAAGATAGTAGTAGAGAGAAATATTTAGGAAGATTTGAAGATATCAGAGAGATAGTTGAAAGAGAGAAAATAGATCAAATTATCTTTGTTAAAAGTGAAGAGTTGAAAAAATACTCTGATAGTGTAGTTGAATTAAAATTAAAGGGAATAGGTGTAGTAGATTATTTAAGTTTCTTAGAAAAATTAGATGGAAAACTAGATGTAGATAAGATTGATAGTATGTGGATACTTATGAGTAATGGATTTGATACTTTGAATAATAGCTTTGAAAGAAAATTAAAAAGATTATTTGATGTATGCTTATCCTTTATACTGTTCATCTGTTTTATTCCATTCATGGCAGTTACCTATGTAATGGTAAAACTGGATATAGGGATTAAGTATCTATTTACTAATCCAAGAAAGGTATGGGAAAATCCAGCTTTCTTTAAACAGAAGAGAGTAGGATTTAGAGGTAAAGACTTTGAGATTATTAAGTTTAGAAGTATGAAGGTACATGATCCAGATAAGTATTCAAAATATGCATCAGCACATGATGACAGAATAACAAAGGTAGGTCACTTTATAAGGAAGACAAGACTAGATGAGCTACCTCAAGTAATAAATGTTCTAAGAGGAGATATGTCCTTTGTAGGTCCAAGACCAGAGTGGGATGTATTGGGAAGAGATTATGAAAAGAAGATAAAAAATTATCATCTAAGATATGCTGTACAACCAGGTATAACAGGATGGGCACAGACAATGTTTACCTATGGCTCTTCAGTAGATGATGCAAAGATAAAACTAGAGTATGACCTATACTATGTAAAAAATAAGAGCATAGCTCTAGATTTAATAATATTATTTAAAACAAGTAAGACAGTATTATTTGGGAAGGGAACGTAGATAATGGAAAAATTTGAAAAAGGTTTAGTTTCAATTATAACTCCGATGTATAACGGAGAAAAATTTGTAGCTAAAACTATAGAATCAGTTTTAAATCAAGATTATAGTAACTGGGAAATGATAATAATAGATGATGGCTCAAAAGACAATAGTCCAGTTATAGTAGAAGAATATACTAAAAAAGATAAAAGAATACAGTTAGTAAGACAAAAAAATGCTGGTTCTGGAGCAGCAAGAAATAATGGAATAAGAAGAGCAAAAGGTCAATATATTTGTTTACTTGATGCTGATGATACTTGGGAAAGTAATTTTTTAGAAGAACAAATAGCTTTAATAAAGGAAAAAGATGCGACTTTAGTTTTTTCATCACATAATAGAATTGATGAAAACGATAATATATGTTTAAAACCATTTATAGTGCCAGAAAAAATAGATTACAATTCACTTTTAAAAACATGTTCAATATCATGTTTAACAGCTATGTATGATGTAAGTAAGTTTGGAAAATTTTATTTAAGAGAAGATTTTAAAAGTTTGAGGGATGATTATATTTTATGGTTAGAAATAATAAAAAAATGTAAAGTTGCATATGGAAATAAAAAGATATTAGCAAACTATAGAGTAATGCAATCTTCAACAAGTGGAAATAAGAAAAAAGTTATAAAACCTCAATTTTTAGTATATAGAAAAGTTGAGAACTTAGGATTAATAAAAAGTTGTTACTATTTAATGTGGTGGGCTTATTATGGAATAAAGAAATATAAGGTATAAGGAGAATAAAGTGAAAAAATATGACTATTTAATAGTAGGAGCAGGGCTATATGGCTCAATATTTGCCTATGAGATGAATAAAAAAGGTAAAAAATGTTTAGTGATAGATAAAAGAAACCATATAGGTGGAAACATCTATACAGAAGAGAGTGAAGGAATAAACGTACATAAATATGGAGCACATATATTTCATACAAGTAATAAAGAGGTGTGGGAGTATATAAATCAATTTTGTGAATTTAATAATTATATAAACTCTCCGATAGCTAATTATAAGGGAGAAATATATAATCTTCCATTTAATATGAATACTTTTAATAAATTATGGGGAGTAAGAACTCCTAAGGAAGCTCAAGAGAAGATAGAGGAGCAAAAGAAAGAATTTGGAATAGTAGAACCTAAAAACTTAGAAGAGCAAGCAATCTCTTTAATAGGTAAGGACATTTATGAAAAGTTGATAAAAGGTTATACTGAGAAGCAATGGGGAAGAGATGCTAAGGAATTACCAAGCTTTATAATAAAAAGATTACCAGTAAGATTTACTTATGATAATAACTATTTTAATGATAGATATCAAGGAATACCTATTGGTGGATATACTAAGATAATAGAAAAAATGCTAGAAGGAATAGAAGTAAGATTAAGCTCTAACTTTTTTGATAAAAGAGAAGAATATGAAAATATAGCGAATAAGATAGTTTTTACAGGAATGATAGATGAGTATTATAATTATTGTTTTGGAAAACTAGAGTACCGTTCTTTGAAATTTGAAACAGAAGTACTAAATGAAGAGAATTATCAAGGAAATGCAGTAGTAAATTATACTGAAAGAGAAATACCATATACAAGAATAATAGAGCACAAGCATTTTGAATATGGACAACAAGAAAAAACAGTAATAACAAGAGAGTATCCAAGTGAATGGAAAAAGGGAGATGAACCTTATTATCCAGTAAATAATGAGAGAAATAATGAGTTATATTTAAAATATAAGGAGTTAGCGGATAAAGAGAAAAAAGTAATATTTGGTGGAAGACTTGGAGAGTATAAGTATTACGATATGGATAAAGTTATAGAAAAGGTGTTGAAGGCATGGAAAAACCAATAAGAGTTTTACAAATAGGAGATTGGGAATTTGGGAAAAATGGAATTGCCACAATAGCATACAATTTATTTCGAAATATGAATGATGAAAATATTATTTTTGATTTTTTAATACAGAATGAAATAGAAGATGATATTTATAAAAAAGGAATAGAAAATAAACAAGGAAAAATTTATGAACTGAAGATAAAAACTAAAGGTATTAGAAAAAAAGTTGATATTTTTATAAAAATGATAAATTTTTTTAGAAAAAATAAATTTGAAATTGTTCATATACATGAATCAACAGCTCATATGATGTTATTTTATGGAATTATAACAAAGATATGTGGAGTAAAAACTATAATTCTACACTCTCATAGTTCTGGTTTTGATTCAAACTATAGAATGTTAAAAAGTATGCTACATAATTTTGCAAAACAATGTATTCCATTAATAACTAAAAATTATATAGCTTGTTCTCAAATCGCTGCAAAATGGGTTTATAAGGAAAAATATTTACCTATTGTAAAGATTATCCACAATGGTATAGAAATGGATAAATTTAAATTTAATATGAAAATAAGAAATAAAGTAAGAAAGAAATTTCAAATAGAAAATAATTTTATTATAGGACATGTTGGTAGATTTTCTTATCAAAAAAATCATGAATTTTTATTAGAACTTTTTATAAAAATAAAGAAAGAAAAAATTGAAAGCAAACTATTATTGGTAGGTGATGGTCTATTAAGATCAAAAATAGAAAATAAAGCAAAAAAAAATGGAATTCTAGAGGACATTATTTTCGTCAATAAAACAAATTCAATTGAACAATATTATCAAGCAATGGATATATTTTTATTACCTTCTAATTTTGAAGGGTTAGCAATTGTTGGAATAGAAGCACAAGTTGCTGGGTTAAGTTGTTTATTTTCAAATAATATTCCTAAAGAAATTGAAATAACTGAATTATGCCAATTTTTAGAATTAGATACAGCAATATGGGAGCATGAAGTTGTAAATAATCATATAAATTTACATAAAAGAAAAAATTATAAAATAAAGAAAGAATATTTTCAATATAAAATAGAAAATAGTGCTAGAAATTTAGAAAGTTATTATATGAATTTAGGAGAAATAAAATGAAGATTTTACATATAACAAATGGAATTGGAGTAGGAGGAATTGCAAGCTTTATTGAAGAGTTACTGTATCAATTGTCATTAGATAGGAATAATGAAATAACTTTACTTTGTTTAGAAGAAAATAAGGAGGGATATAGAGAAAAAAAGTTAGAGAAAGTAAATGTAATTTTTTTGAATCAAAAAAGTAATTTTTCTTTTAAAAATATATTTAAGATTAGGAAATTAATAAAAGAAAATGATATTATTCATGCACATTTATTTCCAGCACAACATATTACAGTTTTAGCAAATCTATTTATAAATAAACCGATTGTTGTAACAGAACATTCGACCAGTAATAATAGAAGAAAATATTTAATCTTTAAAATAATCGAAAAATATTTTATTTATCAAAAATATTTAAAAATAGTCTGTGTTTCTCAAGATGTAAAAAATAGTTTAAATAATTGGATAGGAAATTTTAAAAATCTATTGGTAATTGAAAATGGAATAAATATATCAGAGTATAATTATGGAAAAAATATTCGTCAACAGATATTTCCAGATATAAAAGAGAATGATAAATTAATTTGTATGATAGCAAGATTTATATACCCTAAAGATCATAAAACGGTAGTAAAAGCGATGGAGAAACTTCCAGATTATATAAAATGTGTATTTGTAGGTATAGGTGATGGAAAAGAAGAGATAGAAAAATATGTAAAATATAAAAAAATGGAAAATCGTATTTACTTTTGTGGATATAGAAGTGATATAAATAATGTATTGAAATCATGTGATTTAAGCGTATTATCTAGTAAATATGAAGGCTTATCAACGGTAGTAATAGAATCTATTATTGCAAATACTCCTATAATTGGAAGTAATGTTGTTGGAATAAACGGAATATTAAAGGATAAGAACTTTTTATTTAAATTTGGTGATTATCTAGAATTAAAAGAAAAAATTTTACAAATTTTAACAGACATAGAAATACAAAATGAGTTTAAGAAAGAAAGAAAAAAATTAATAGGAAGGTTCAGATCTGAAAATATGGTAAAAAAATACCAAGACTTATATGAGAAAATATATAGAAAAAATTAAAAAATTTTATTAGGCATATTAGTTGCTTATAATGGTACAATAAAAATCTGAATTTAAATCAAAGGAGTAGAGAGATGTTAATTTTATGTATTATTTTTTATGTGGCATTATTTAGAAATATAAATTTCACTAATAATAACCAATTTATAATCTGTGTTTTTACTACTCCCCTGTTTATTATTTATTTAATATTAAATAATAAAATTTTAAACTTTTTAAAAAGTTATATAAAATTTTTGTGGATATTGATATTTTTTATTACTATTCATTTTATAAGTAAAATTATAAATTTAGATAAGAAAATTTTTTCAGGGGTATACTTAAATATTCCAATAAAATTAGCAATAGATTTAATAAGTGCTAGTGTAATTGTTGATTTATTAATAAAAAAAAGAAAAAAAATTACTAGTTTGTTCAAGATTTATATTTACTGTATTTTTATAGATTTAACATTAGGACTATTGAGAGTATTTTTTCCAACTTTGAATACAATATTATTAAGTTTAAATAAAATAGATCACATAACTCAAGAAAGAATAGAAGGATTATCTAGACTAATTCCTTTTGGAAATAGATATTTTGGAACTGGTCTAAATTCAGGAATAGCTTTAATTTTAATAATATATATAATAAATAAAAAAAATAAAATATACTACTGGATAGTATACTTTTATATCTTTATTTTAGCTTTTTTAAGCTCAAGAACGGTATTGGTAGCTGGAGTTATAAGTATTGTATATTATATTTATATAAATAGATTTAGAATATATAAAATATATAAAGGAATAATAGTTGCACTACTTTCATTTATTATTTTACTAAAGTCAATAAATAAAAAAATTTATAATTGGGCTTTTGAATTATTTATTAAACGAGGCGAAACTGATTCAACAAATGTTTTAAAAAATATGTGGAATATTATACCGGAGGATATAAAAACATGGATAATAGGAGATGGAAAATGGATGGAAGGAAAAAAATACTATATGAATACAGATGTTGGTTATTTAAGACTAGTTTGGTATGTTGGAATTATTGGACTCTTTATCTATTTTTATTATTTATTTTTTATTTATAAAAATTTGGTGAAAGATTCTTCAAAAGAAATAAAAACGCTAATAGGGTTTATATTTATTTTTTTGCTTGTAGTTAATATCAAAGGTTATGCTGAACCATTTTATTTATTATTTTGTTTATATATTTTAAAGATGCGGTTAAAATTAAATGAATCAAAACTCAAAAATATGCAAAAATAATTTTATAAGATTATAAATAGAATTAATAAAAATCTGATTTTAATGAAAGGATAATAATGTGATTAAAATAAGTGTAATTGTACCTGTATATAATACAGAAAAATATTTAGAAAAATGTTTAAATAGTATAATGAATCAATCGTTTAAAGATATAGAAATAATTATTATAAATGATTGTTCTACAGATAACTCTTTGAAAGTGATAAAAAAATTTTTATCACTTGATCAAAGAATTATTTTAATCGATAAGGAAAAAAATGAAGGATTATCTGCTGCTAGAAATTCTGGAATTGAGAAGGCAAAAGGTGAATATATTTTACATATTGATGGTGATGATTGGATAGAAAAAAGATATATTGAAGATATATATATGTGTGCGAAAAAGAATCGAGCAGATATAGTTATTACAGATTTTTATGAGGATTTTGAAAATAAAAAAGTTATCTATATTCATGAAAAGATTGAAAATAAAAATAATGAAGTAGATAAAGAAGAAGCACTAAAAAATATTTTTTTAATGGAAGCTTGTAATGCTGTTTGGAATAAATTAATAAAAAGGGAAGTTTATAAAAAAAATAAAATAAATCATCCAGAAGAGATCATGTTAGGAGAAGATTTGGCAGTTATTCCTAAATTATTATATTTTTCTAAAAAAATAATAAAAATAAATAAAGCATACTATCATTATATTCAAAATCCTTTGAGTATAACAAAACAGTATAATTCCCAAAAAATATTTGAAATTTATAAAAGCTTGAAAATAAATCAAAATTTTTTTGAAAATAAAGAGATAAAATTACCAATAAATTTATTAAAAGTAAATCATCTTAGTATTTGGTTATTTAATGTAAAATATGATTTAAAAAATAAAGAATATATTGATATCTTAGAAGACTATATTAAATTAATAAAAAAATTAAGTATAAAAGATTTAAAAAGTATAAAAAATAAAAAAATAAAAATAATAGTTATTATTTTGAAAGCTCTAAATAACAAAATAGTTTTTATATTATTATGGAAAATAAATTTATTAAAAAAATATTGTGATACATTTTATAAAAAATTACTATATTAAGATGTAGTATTGATAATATTGAAAAATAATTTTAAACCTATGGAAGAGAAGGATAGCTATAAAGTTTTAGCAGTAAATTTTTATGAATATTATAAAAATAAAAATTTTACTTAATCATAAATATTTATGAAAAAGAATGACAATAGATAGGTAAAATAATTTAATAAAATATGATAAAATTATATGGAGGGTAGAATAGATAAATATTTTTATATATTTATCTTATAAAGTTAATTATGGAAATTATAAAAAAAATTATAAAAAAAATTACAAATATTACTATAGATTTATTATTGAGTATAGCTGAAAAAATAGAAATAAAAAAATTTTTAAGTATATATAGTAAAGAAGAAAAAATATTATATTTATTAACACCAAATTATTCGAATTTAGGAGATGAAGCTATAATTATTGGGATTGAACAAATTTTGAAAGAAAAGTTTAGTGACAAATTAATTTTAGAATTCTCATTAGAAAAATATAGAAGAAATAAAAAGATAATTGAAAAATTAGCAAATAAAAATGATATTATAATAATACATGGTGGAGGAAATTTTGGAAATTTATATTTAGAAGCTGAAGAGTTGAGAAGAGATATAGTAAAAAGATTTTTTGATAACAAGATAATTGTTATGCCTCAAAGTATATCATTTACAAATGATATATTTGGTAGAAGAGAAATAAAAAATAGCCAAAATATATATATGAGACATAATAATTTTAATATAATAGCTAGGGATGAAAAAAGTTATGAGTATGGAAAAAAATATTTTTCAAATAATAAGATGTATTTAGCTCCAGATAGTGTATTATATTTAGAAGATTTTTTTAGTTGTTTTAAAAGTAATCAAAATAGAGAAGGGATAATTTTAACTTTGAGAAATGATAAAGAAAAAATACTAGATGATAATATTATAAAGAAATTAGTTACTTATTTCTCTGAAAAAAATATAAAATATTTAAAAACAGATACAGTAATAAGTTACCCAATGAATAGAGAAACTAGAGAGTATGAAGTAAAAAATATGTTAAGAAAGATTTCATCAGCTAAATTAAATATAACTGATAGATTCCATGGTGTAATTTTTTCTGTAATTACCAATACTCCAGTAATTGTTTTTAAATCATTAGACCACAAAATAGAAGAGGGAGTAAAATGGTTTAAACATTTAGATTGGGTTCATTATGTTACAACAGTAGAAGAGGCAGAAAAGTTGATAGATAAGTACATGAATTCTGAATATAAAGTAGAAAAAGAAAATTATGAGTTAAAAGAGAAATTAAAAGAAGTATTTTTTAATATTTAAGACTTTTGGAGAATAAATGAATAAATATAAAAAATTAGGGTATAATACATTATTTATATTAATAGGAAATATTGGCTCAAAGCTAGTAAGTTTTTTATTATTGCCATTTTATACAGCTTATTTATCTCCGGAACTTTATGGAGAATTAAATATGATAACAATGACAATAACATTTTTAACTCCATTATTGACTTTACAGTTTGCGACTACTGTTTTTAGATTTGCTAATCATCAATCAGAAGAGAAACAAAATGTGATACTGTTTATAGCATTAGTAACTGTGATACCTCTAATATTAGTAGTAAGTTTATTTGCAAAGAATATTATAGAATATTTTAAAATAGATTATATAACTAAATATTATAAATATATTTTGATAATTTTTATATTCTCTTATTTAAATAGTGTATTGAAAGAAAAAATAAGAACTAATTCAATGGTAAAATTATATTCGGTTATAGGGATAATAGAAACGTTTATAACAATTACCTTAAATATATATTTAGTTCCTAAGTTTTTAGTTTTGGGAATGATAATATCTATGACTTATTCAACAATTATAATTTCTATAATATTAGCTTATTTTTCAAACTTAAATAAAGTTTTAAAATTTAAATATTGGAATACAGATATTTTTAAAGAAATGTTAAAATATTCGTTTCCTTTAATTCCAAATGCAATTATATGGAGTATATTGGCCTTAGCAGATAGAATATTTTTAAAATATTATTATGGATTAGAAGAAGTAGGTTTATATTCGGTAGCAAGTAAGATTCCTATGATATTAACAGTAATTTTTAATATTTTTTATAATTCTTTACAAATTTCTATGTTAGATGAGTATAAAAAAGAGGGATTTGATAAATTTTTTTACAATATTTTTTATAATATTAGTTTAATTCAAATGTTTGGTGCAATAATAATAATAATTTTAATAAAACCAGTTATTGGATTTATAGTAGCAGATACTTATATTGAAGTATGGAAATATATACCATTATTTTTATTAACTATCTTATTTAATAATTATTCAGCAATATTGGGAATAAAGTATTTATTAAAAAAAGATACAAAACAATTATTAAAAAGTTCATTTGTGGCGAGTATAGTGAATATAGGTTTCAACTATTTATTAGTTCCAAAATTTGGAATTTTGGGAGCGATAATGGCTACAGTAATAGCATATGTAGCGTTATTTTATATGAGAAAAAAAGATACAGAAGATATGATAAATATTGAAATTTCTTTCTATTTAGGAAATATAATTATCTTATTATTAAGTTTATTACCTACAGTTAAAAATTTAGAAAATTATAGGATATATTTAAGTTTTATTTTAATATTTTTATTTATAATAATACAAAAAAAATATTTATTATCCCTATACAATTTTATTTTAAAAAAGTTTGATAAAAGGAAAGTATAATTTATGAAAGTAACTAAAGCAGTTATACAAGAAGCAGGATTGGGAACTAGAGTATTACCTGCAACTAAGGCACAACTTAAAGAAATGTTAGTAATAGTTGATAAGCTATCACTACAATACATAGTAGAGAAATTAGTTGAATCTGGTATAAAGGATATAATAATAGTTACTGGAAGAAATAAGAATAGTATAGAGGATCATTTTGAAAACTCATATGAGTTAGAGGATATTCTTAAAAAGAATGATAAAGATAGCCTTTTAGAAAGCCTATAATTTTGAAGGCAAAAGATATGATATATGTAATAAGTTTGGACTTCTTAAAGCTAATATAGAGTTTGGTCTTAGAAACGAGGAGACAAGAGAGGAACTATTAGAGTACCTTAAAAGTATTTAGGAGAGATAGATGTTAAAGATAAATGAGAATGTATACAACAAAATAGGGGAGTTAGGTGTATATATCTATACCCTCTCTCTATTTATCTCAAAATCTGGAATAAAGGATATAATCATAGTTACTGGAAGAAATAAGAATAGTATAGAGGATCATTTTGAAAACTCATATGAGTTAGAGGATATTCTTAAAAAGAATGATAAA
>JAHLFN010000027.1 GCA_018883725.1 Candidatus Fusobacterium pullicola
ATTTTAAAAAAAACTTTTCATTTTTAATTTTATTATTCATTTTTATTATACATTATTTCATCACTCTTTTTCCACCTTTCTTATCCTAACTAAATTTATTTTGTAGACATAATTGGTAAAACATATTATAATATATTGTATTTACTATAATTTTAGGAGGACAGATGAGTAAAGGAGAATTAGCTTTAGAGAGCATTAGAACTACATATAGAAAGAAAATTTGGAGTAAGTTTATAAAAGCTGTAAAGAATTTTGATTTAATAGAAGATGGAGATAGAATAGCCGTTGGTGTATCTGGTGGTAAAGATAGTCTTTTACTATGTAAGCTATTCCAAGAGTTAAAAAAGGATAGAAGTAAGAACTTTGAAGTTGCCTTTATATCTATGAATCCAGGGTTTGGTGCTATGGATATGGAGCAATTCAAAAAAAATCTTGAAGAGTTAGATATCCCTTGTGAGATATTTGATGCTAACGTATGGGAGGTAGCATTTAGAGAGGATCCAGAGGGGCCTTGTTTCCTATGTGCTAAGATGAGAAGAGGTGTACTATACAACAAGGTAGAGGAGTTAGGTTACAATAAGTTAGCTCTTGGACACCACTTTGATGACGTAGTTGAAACTACTATGATAAATATGTTCTATGCAGGAACTGTAAAAACAATGATACCAAAGGTTAGCTCAACAAGTGGAAAGATGTCAGTAATCAGACCTCTTGTATATATCAAAGAGAAAGATATCATAGCATATACTCAAAGAAACGAGATATCACCTATGAGCTGTGGTTGTCCGATAGAAGCTGGAAAGGTTGATTCTAAGAGAAAAGAGATTAAAAATCTTCTAGCTGAATTGGAAAAAACTAATCCAAATGTAAAACAGAGTATATTCAACTCTATGAAAAATATAAATATAGATTATGTAATGGGATATACTAGAGGAAACAAAGTAAAAGGTGAGATGTAAGATGGAAAAGGAAAAGAGTAACTCTATCTTAAAAAATATTGAGGGAAAAGGATTTGGAAAAACTATATGGAGCCCAATAGGGAGAGCTATGCACAAGTACAATATGGTGGAACCTGGGGATAGAATAGCTGTTGGGGTATCTGGTGGTAAAGATAGTATAACAACTCTAAACGCCCTTGTTAGAGTAAAGAAGATAGCACAAATTGATTTTGATATCATTCCTATACACATACACCCTAACACTGATAAAGCTTCATATGAGAAGATAGAAAAATATTGTGAAAGCTTAGGATTAAAATTACAAGTTGAGCCTACTAACCTTAGTGAGATGCTATTTGGAGAGAAAGAGGTAAAAAATCCTTGCTTCCTATGTGGGAGAATAAGAAGGGGAATACTATACAGAATGATGAAGGAGCAAAATATAAATAAGCTTGCTCTTGGACATCATAAAGATGATATTATAGAGACTTTCCTTATGAATGTATTCTATCAAGGAAACATGAAAATGATGAAACCTAGCTATGTATCTGAAGAGTATGGGGTAAGGGTAATCAGACCTCTTGCCTATGTTGAGGAGAGTGACATCATCAGATATGTAAAAAAACAGGAGTTACCTGTGGTAGCCTCAGATTGTCCATACGAGACTAGTGAGAACTCTAAGAGACTTAGAGTAAAAAATCTTATCAAAGAGTTGTCTACTGAAAACAAAGATGTTAGAAGTGTTGTTTTCAATAGTATTAAAGAGTTACTAGATTAATTTATTCTAGTTAAATATCTTATGTCATATACTCAAATATTTCTATTTTTTTTAGAATATGATATAATTAGAAAAACAAGATGACATAATGAAATTTGAAAGGTGAAAAGATGAATATTCTCGTGGTACAAAGAGAGAAAAAACAGGGTGAGTATATAGCTAAGGGACTTAAGGAGTCTGGATATAGTGTAGATTATACTGATAACTTAGAGGAAGCTTCACATCTATTGGAGATGATTTCCTACAATTTAGCTATAATTGATACTGTCATCTCTAAAAAATCGGGGGTAGATTTTTGTAAGAGTATTAGGGATATTAGCAACTCTATTGGAATACTTTTCTTATCCTCAGATACTGATATCAATATAAAGGTCAAAGCCTTAGAGTGTGGTGGAGATGACTATGTAGTAAAACCTTTTCCTTTTATAGAGCTTCTAGCTAGAGTTAAAGCTATCTTACGTAGAACAGGAGCAAAGAGCGTGGTCAATAATACATTAAGTATAAAGGGATTGACTCTTAACTATCTAACTAGAGAGGTCTATAGAGAAGAGAGAAAAATTGAATTAACATCAAAAGAGTTTTCTCTTCTAGAGTATTTTATGAGGAATAAAAATATAGTTCTCACTCGTACAGTTCTAAAGGAGCAGATATGGGGAATAGACTTTCTATCTGATACCAATATTGTAGATGTATATGTTACCCATCTAAGAAACAAGATAGATAAAGAATTTAATTACAAGTTTCTTCAGACAGTAAGGGGAGCTGGCTATATTTTTAAGGGGTAGTGAAGGGAGTTAATTATGAATTTTTATGAAAAGATGTTAATAAAAGTATTAGAAAAAAGTATGTCTGCACAGGATAGTGAGATACTAAAAAAATTAAAATCTGGAATAGATTTAAGTGTCCAAGATAAAAAAGAGCTTGAGGAGTTAATCGATAGCTTATAGGCAGGAGGAGTTATGAAATTTATATATGATAGAAATAAGACAGCTGTAATTTTCGGAGAGAAGGAGTACAGTTACAAAGAGATTATTAAAGGTATAAAGTACTACTCTACTCTTCTGAAGGAAGCTGGAAAAGTGGTTGTAACTATGGAGAATAGACCAGAGATGATATGTTCTATCTTCTCTATCTGGAATAGTGAACAAACTGCTGTTGTTTTGGATTCTGGGTATACTGGAGAACAGTTTGCTTACGCTTTTTCTGATTCAGAGCCTAGATATATTTTCACATCTAAAAAAGTTGTTGGGAGAGTAAGAGAGGGAGTAGAATTATCTAAAAAAAATATAGAGATAATAGTAATAGATGATATCTCTATCCCAGAAGAATTCACACCTGATAATTATGAGGTAGTTATTGAAGATTTAGAAAGAGTTGCTCTTCTACTATATACATCAGGAACTACTGGTAATCCAAAGGGAGTTATGCTTACATTTAACAACTTAGAATCAAATATAAAGGCTGTAAGAGAGATTGATCTTGTAAATGATAGTGATAGAGTTTTAGCAATTCTACCTTATCACCACATTTTACCTCTTAATCTAACAATGTTGATGCCTATGTATTTTGGAACATTCTTAGTAATACTTGAGGAGTTATCTTCAGAGGCTTTAAAGACAGCTCTAAAAAAACACAGAATAAGTGTTATAATTGGAGTTCCTAGAGTTTGGGAGATGTTACATAAGGCTATTATGGGTAAAATCAACAGTAGCTCTCTAACTAAGAAAATTTTTAATATATGTAAGAAGATTGATAATCTAACATTGAGTAAGAAGGTATTTAAAAAGGTATCTGATGAGCTTGGTGGATGTATGAGAGTAGTTGTTTCTGGTGGGGCAAAACTTGACCCAGAAATTTCCGCTGACTTTAAAGCTTTAGGACTTCCTATCATTGAAGGGTATGGACTTACTGAAACATCTCCTATAATTGCTTTTAATCGTCCTAATAACAATGTTCTTGGTTCCGCTGGACAACTTATCCCAGATGTTGAAGTTAAGATTGCTCAAGATGAGGAGATATTAGTTAGAGGAGCCAATGTAATGAAGGGGTATTACAACAACCCTAAGGCAACTGCAGAGGCTATAGATAGTGATGGTTGGTTCCACACTGGAGACCTTGGAAAATTTGAGGGAGACTCTCTATTTATAATAGGAAGAAAAAAGGAGATGATAGTTTTATCAAATGGTAAAAATATCAACCCTGGAGATATTGAATCAGCTATTCTAAAGGAGACAGATTTAATAAAAGAGATAGCTGTAATGGAGTATAACAACCATTTAATGGCTGTAGTTTATCCTGATTTTGACCTTATCAAAAGAAGAAAAATAGCTAATATCAAAGAGACTTTAAAGTGGGAAATCATTGATAAGTACAATGTGACAGCTCCTAAGTATAGAAAAATATTGGAGATAAAAATTGTAAAAGATGAGCTCCCTAAAACTAAGCTTGGTAAGATTAGAAGATTTATGTTAGCAGACTTCTTAAAAAAGGCTGATGAAGAGGTTAAAGATAGCTCTCAATTAAAGAAAGAACCTGTTGCTATTCCTCAAGATTTACTGTCTGAGTATGAAACTCTGAAAAAATATTTAGAATCTACTTTTAACGTTGAAGTAGAGCCAGATCTTCATCTAGAGTTAGATTTAGGTTTAGATTCACTAGATATTGTAGAGATTCTATCATTTATTGAAACAAGTTTTGGAGTAAAAATTAGTGAGGAGCAGTTCAGTAATTTAAAAAATATCTTAGATATAGCTAAATATATAAAGGACAATGGAGGAGAGTATCATCAAGAGAACTTGGATTGGAAGAGCATTCTTAACCAAGATATAGATGTACCACTTCCTAAATCAAGTTTTATGATTGGATTTACAAGATTACTATTCAAACCTATATTTATGTTGTATTTCCGTCTACGTAAACTAGATACTGATAAGATACCTGAAACTCCTGCTATATATGTAGGTAACCATCAAAGTTTCCTAGATGCTTTTATCTTCAATCAGGCTATGCCTAGTTCAAAGTTAAAAGATACTTACTTCATAGCTGTAGCTGTACACTTTGATACACCACTTAGAAGATATCTTGCAGATAGAGGAAATATTATTATCATTGATATCAACAAGAACTTAAAAGAGACACTTCAAATCTCTGCTAAAGTTTTAAAAGAGGGTAAAAATCTAGTGATATTCCCAGAGGGAGCAAGAACTAGAGATGGAGAGTTACAAGAGTTTAAAAAGACATTTGCTATACTTTCTAAGGAGTTAAATATTCCAGTTGTACCTTTTGGTATCAGAGGAGCTTATGAAGCTATGCCATATGGAAGTAGTTTCCCTAAGGCTACTCCTATTGATATTAAGTTCTTTGATGAGATAGAGCCAGAAGAGTTAACTATAGATGAGATAGTTAAGGATACTAAAAAAGAGATACATGATTGGCTATCAGAGGAGTAAAATGAATATTATAATAGAAGATAAAGTGTTAAACTATATTTTGGAGAAGAACTATGAAGGACTTCTCCTAAAGACTAGAAATCAATCCTTTGGTTGAGCGGGTTGTAAAAGAGTAATTCTAGTTGAATTTATAAAAGAGTATTCTAAAATAATAGAAAATAGATTCAGTTGTAAAACTTATAAGGTTGATGGAATAAAAGTGCTTATTCCATATGAACTGGATTTAGAAGGTGTAATAGAGTTAAGAATATCAGAAGTATTCAGTAGTTTTAGCAAAGAGATGCTTTTAATTGTTGAAACTACAGATATATAATTGTCTATTGAGGGGGATAAATTGAACTTTGTAAAAGATTATAATAAAACTGCTATTATCTATGATAATAAAAATATAAGCTATAGAGAGATTATTGAAAAGAGTAAATATTTCTCTACTCTTTTTGATATTCAACCTCAAGATAAGGTTATCATCTTTATGGAGAATAGACCTGAATTACTTTATAGCTTCTTAGGTATCTGGGATAAAAGAGGAACTTGTGTCTGTTTAGATGCTAGTTTCAGTGGAGAGGAGTTAGTTTACTATGTAAATGACTCTGATGCTAAGTTCGTCTATACTTCTAAAGAGTGTTTTAAAAGTGTAGAGAAAGCTTTAGTTTTAACTGGAAAACAGGATAGTATCTCAGTTGTTGTTGTAGATGATATAGTTGTGGAAAAAATTGAGATTCAAGAGTATCTATTAAAAGCTCCAGAGAGAGAGGATATAGCTCTTATGCTATATACATCAGGAACTACTGGTAATCCAAAGGGAGTTATGCTAAAATTTGATAATATTCTTGTAAATATTGAGGGACTTGATAAATACAAGATGTTTATTTCAGAGGATATTGTTTTAGCTTTACTACCTATGCACCATATATTCCCACTTTTAGGAGCTGGAGTTGTACCTCTTGCTAAGGGAGCTACTATTGTATTCCTAAAGGAGTTATCATCTCAAGCTATGGTAGATGCTTTTAAAACTCACAAAGTTACTATGATGATTGGTGTTCCTAGACTTTGGGAGATGTTACATAAGAAAATTATGGAAAAAATCAACAGTAGTAAAGTGACTAAGACAATTTTTAAAATAGCTCAAAAAATTGATAGTATATCTATAAGAAAGAAAATATTTAAGAAAGTACATGATGGATTTGGAGGAAATGTTAGATTTTTCGTATCTGGAGGTTCTAAACTAGACTCTCAAATTTCAAAGGATTTCCTAACTCTTGGAATACAGGTTTGTGAAGGTTATGGAATGACAGAAACATCTCCTATGATCTCCTTTACTCCTATAAATGAGATAGTTCCTGGTTCTGCTGGAAAAATACTTCCAGGTGTAGAGGTTAAAATCTCTGATGACGGAGAGATTCTTGCTAGAGGTAGAAACGTTATGGCTGGGTACTATAAAAGAGAAGATGCCACAGCTGAGGCTATAGATAGTGAAGGGTGGCTTCATACTGGAGACCTTGGAGAGTTAAAAGATGGATATCTATATGTCACTGGACGTAAAAAAGAGATGATAGTTCTTTCTAATGGAAAGAATATCAACCCTATTGAGATAGAACAATGGATAATGGCTCATACAGATCTTATACAGGAGATGGCAATAGCTGAGATAGACTCTGTTCTTACTGCTATTGTATACCCAAATTTCCAAAAAATAGTTGAAGAGAAAATAACTAATATAAAAGAGACTCTTAAATGGGGAGTTATTGATAAATATAATGGCAAAGCTCCTAACTATAGAAAAATTTTAGATATTAGAATTGTTCAAGAGGAGTTACCTAAAACTAAACTTGGTAAGGTTAGAAGATTTATGTTAGAGTCTATTCTTAATAAGAAAGAAGAGGAGAACATAAAAATAGAGGAACCTGATTTTCAAGAGTATTTTGAATTAAAAGAATACCTAGAAAAGATGAAGAATAAAAAGATAACTCCTATGGCTCATCTTGAACTTGACTTAGGACTTGATTCTCTTGATATGGTTGAACTACTTACATATCTTGAGACAACTTTCGGAATTAAGGGAGAAGAGAGTGTCATAGTAAATAACCCTACAGTTGAGAAATTAGCTAAATATATTCAGGAGAATAGAGGAGAGGGAAAATTTGAGGAGATAAATTGGAAAGAGTATCTAACTCAAGAAAAAAATCTAACTCTACCTCATTCTAGCATGGCTATTCATTTTATAAAAGCTCTACTTTGGTTACCTTTTAAAACTTATATCAGAGTTAAAGAGCAAGGGATAGAAAATGTTCTTACAAACAGACCTGTTATCTTTGCTGGAAACCATCAAAGTTTCCTTGATGCTCTTATTTTTGGACATGCTACTCCATTTAAAATTTTGGTTAACTCTTACTCACTTGCCAAGATAAAACACTTCAACAAGTGGTATATGAAATTTTTAGCTAACCATTCCAATGTTGTTTTAGTAGATATTAATAACAATCTTGGAGAGGTACTACAAACAATGGCTAAGGTTTTAAGAGAGGGAAAAAATGTAGTAATATTCCCAGAGGGAGCAAGAACTAGAGATGGAAAGATGTTAGAGTTTAAAAAATCTTTTGCCATCTTAGCAAAGGAGCTTGAAGTTGATGTTATACCATTTGGTATTAGAGGAGCTTTTGAAGCTTTCTCTTCATCTTCAAAATTCCCGAAACCATCTCAAGTTGAAATTAAATATTTTGAGCCTATATCTTCTAAGGATAAATCATATGAGAATATAGTAAAAGAAACAAGAGATACAATTTTAAAATGGGTAGGTAAATAACCTACTCATTTTTTTCTTGACAATTGGTACGTATACATACCATTATATAGGCATAAGATTTTATTGGAGGTATATCTATGAATAAAAGTTTTAGAAATACCTGGACATACACCTGGTGGGCTATCTCTTATGTTTCCTGTAAAAGATGGAGATAAAGAGTATACCGCTGTATTATGGGGTGGTACTGGAGTTCCTAGAGATAAAGAATCTCAATTAAAAACGCTGATGATGCTTTAAAAAATAGTAAATAATTAAAATCTCTTTAACAAAAAATAGGATATATGATATTATATATATAAATATTGTTAAAGAGGTGATAACAATTAATACTTTAGCCTATGATATCTGTTATACAGCTAGAAAGATTTATCAATTTTTAACTAATGAATTTAAAAAATTCGATATTACTCCTGAACAATTTATTATACTTGCAACTCTATTTGAACAGGAGGGAATCTCTCAAATGGACTTAGCATTGAAATTGGATAAGGATAAAAATA
This sequence comes from Candidatus Fusobacterium pullicola, assembly GCA_018883725.1. NCBI lineage: Bacteria > Fusobacteriati > Fusobacteriota > Fusobacteriia > Fusobacteriales > Fusobacteriaceae > Fusobacterium > Candidatus Fusobacterium pullicola. Next base: position 8,469 of record JAHLFN010000027.1, read on the forward strand.
CAGTTAAGGCAATTATTGATAATTTAGAAAAGAAGGGATTTTTATTTAAAGGAGAGAATAAAATTGATAAAAGAGCCTCTCTCTCTTTGTAACTGAAAAATCAAAAAAGATAATTCCTATTTTAAGAGAGTGTGAAAAGGATATTATTAATACCCTAATGTGGAATATAACCTTAGAGGAAAGTAAAGTCTCTTCTGCTATTTTAAGTAAAATTAGAGAGAATACAAAATAATCTAGTAAAAGGAGAAGTAACTATTCAGCTACTAAAATAATTTAAGAAATATTTAAGCGTTGTATATTTTTTAGAACAACTCTTTATTTTCTTTTAAGCTGAGTAATTACTTTTTCCTTTTTATTTATTTTTAATAAAAAAACTATCTCATAACTCCCATATAGTAAGCTATATTAGCATTTTTATCCTTTCTACCTCTTATTTTTGAAGTTGGACAACTCATAATTGTTGTAACTCCTGGTCCATGTCCTGCCTTTACACAATCACTGTGAACTATTACTCCGATTGTTACTGAACCTTTTAAGTAATCTCTTCCAAAGCAGTTATTACAATCTTGTAATAAAACTATATCTCCAAATCTAAGTTCATTTATTCCATACTTTTCATTTGCTTCAGCATCTCCAGTCATAATATCATAATCACCAGAAAAAGCTGTTGCACTACCTACTCCAGACCCCATCAAATATGGTGGTATCTCTGTTACAATTGGCACTTCCAAACATCCATCTTCTGTAACTCTTATATCCATCTTTTCTAAAAGTTCTGGATCTATATTCATACAAGTTATATCTTCAAATCCCTCTATCTCAAGTCCTTGACCAAAAGCTTTAACTAAAATTTTATCATCTAAATTTAATTTTTCTAAAGTCTCCTCATCAAAATATACAAGAGTATGCTCTATTCCACCATGTCCTCCTGTTACAAACCCCTCTGCTCCCTTGGCATCTCCAGATACCACTCTAGCTTTATTTCCTATACAACTCAATACCATAAGTGCACTATTTTCAGATGTATTTTCATTTCTTACACTCACTCCTGGCTCTACGTGGTCTCCAACCCATTTCATACATGAGTCTCCAACTTTGACATTATATGATATCCCACCAGTAGCTGGTAATATCATTGGTTTTCCATCTCTACTAACTCTATATGGAGTTGAGATAATAGGGCTGTGAACTTTTCCACCTACAGATTGCATAACAAGATTCTCTTTATTTGTTTTTATCATTGTATACCTCCTCAAAATGTTTAATTTTTTATATCTTAATATATTTTTCTGTTCAAGTAAAGAGCAAATTTAAATATCTCCTTTTATTATTTGACATCACTCACAAATTAATGTTATATTTTATATAATAACTATTTTTAGGAGGTCCTTATGAAATGTATTATAACTGTTCTTGGAACAGATAAGGTTGGAATTATTGCTAAAGTTTGTACTTATCTTTCTGAGGTAAATATCAATATCCTTGATATTTCTCAAACTATTGTAAGTGGATATTTTAATATGATGATGATTGTTGATGCTGAAAAAGCTTCTAAATCTTTAGAAGGGTTCACAGATGACCTTATTGAGATTGGAAACAAACTTGGAGTTAAAATAACAGTACAACATGAAGATATCTTCAAATGTATGCACCGTATATAGTAAGGAGGTTTTTTAATGATTACTAGAGTAGAGATTGAAGAAACTAATAGAATGATTGCTGAATCTAACTTAGACGTACGTACTATTACTATGGGAATAAGTCTTTTAGATTGTGCAGATCCAGATGTTGAGAAATTCAATGAAAATATCTATAAAAAGATTACAACTTATGCTAAAAACTTAGTAAAAATTGGAGATGATATAGCTAGACAATATGGAATTCCTGTTGTTAATAAGAGAATATCTGTAACACCTATAGCTATTGCTGCTGCTGGTTGTAAAACAGATTCCTATGTAAGTATTGCTAAAACTTTAGATAGAGCCGCTAAAGATTGTGGTGTAAACTTTATCGGTGGATTTTCAGCTCTTGTTCATAAAGGATGTACTCCTGCTGATAAGATTTTAATAGATTCTATACCTGAAGCTATGAAAGTTACTGAGAGAGTTTGTGCCTCTGTCAATGTAGGTACTTCAAGAAATGGTATAAATATGGATGCTGTCAAAAGAATGGGAGAGATTATTCTTGAAACTGCTGAGCTTACTAAGGATATTGATTGTTTAGGTTGTGCTAAACTTGTAGTATTTTGTAACGCTGTTGAAGATAATCCATTCATGGCTGGAGCTTTTCACGGTGTTGGAGAAGCTGATTGTGTTATAAACGTTGGAGTAAGTGGACCAGGTGTTGTAAAAAGAGCTCTTGTTGAAGCTAAGGGAGCCGACTTTGAAACTCTTTGTGAAGTTGTTAAGAAAACAGCTTTTAAAATAACTAGAGCTGGACAAATAGTTGCCCAAGAAGCTGCTAAGAGATTAAATGTTCCTTTTGGAATAATAGATCTATCTCTAGCTCCTACTCCTGCTGTTGGTGATAGTATAGCTGAAATTTTCCAAGAGATGGGATTAGAACACGCTGGTGCTCCTGGAACTACAGCTGCTCTTGCTATTTTAAATGACAACGTTAAAAAAGGTGGAGTAATGGCTTCATCATATGTAGGAGGACTAAGTGGAGCTTTCATTCCTGTAAGTGAGGACCATGCTATGATAGAAGCTGCTAAGATAGGAGCTCTTACCCTTGAAAAACTTGAAGCAATGACTTGTGTTTGCTCTGTTGGACTAGATATGATAGCTATTCCTGGGGATACTTCTGCTTATACTATATCTGGTATAATTGCTGATGAATCAGCTATCGGAATGGTAAATAATAAAACTACAGCTGTAAGAATCATTCCTGTAATAGGAAAAGGTGTAGGAGAGATGGTTGAGTTTGGTGGACTTCTTGGTTATGCTCCTATTATGGCTGTAAATAAATTCAAATGTGATGACTTTATTAAAAGAGGTGGAAGAATTCCAGCTCCTATACATAGTTTTAAAAACTAATAGATAAAGTTTCAAAAGAGAGAAATTACGATTTTAAATAAATTATATAAAAAATATCTTGATTTTAATTAAAATATAAGAAGAAGATTTTATTTAAATTATCATACTAATATATATGATTATTTTATAAAATTTTCTTCTTTTTTCTTGAGATATTACTTTAATTTTATGGTATAATACAGTATTATATTACAAGGAAGTGGAAAGATGAAATTATCAAATGATTTGGGAAAAGATTCTATACTGAGTCTAGTTTTTAAATTGGCTATCCCAGCTATGCTATCACAGTTAGTTAACCTACTTTACAGTATAGTGGATAGAATGTATATTGGAAATATTCCAGAAATAGGAGCTATTGCTCTAGCTGGTGTTGGAGTTTGTGGACCTATCGTTACTTTTTTAGCCTCTTTTGGTACTTTGATTGGATTGGGAGGTTCTATCAATATGTCCATACAGATGGGGGCTAAAAATGATGAAAAAGCTAAACAGATTTTAGCTAATAGCTTTTTAGCCTTATCTCTTATTGGCATTGTACTTACAATTATTTTCTTACTTTTAAAAGATAGTTTAATTATGTTGTTTGGAGCTAGTGAGATCTCTTTTCCATATGCTAATACCTATCTTACTATCTATACGTTAGGAAGTTTCTTTGCTATTATGGCTATTGGATTAAATTTCTTTATAACTTGCCAAGGCTTTGCTATGATTGGAATGTTTACTGTTATAATCGGAGCTATTACTAATATTGTTCTAGATACAATATTTATATTTGTACTTAATATGGGAGTAGCTGGAGCAGCTTGGGCTACAGTTATTGCTCAGTTTCTTTCATTCTTATTTGCTTTTTTATTTCTAAGAAGTAAGAAGATACCTATCCCTATTACTTTTGGAAATTATTCTAAAAAAATTATGGTAGATATTATTACATTTGGTTTTTCTCCATTTTTTATTTTAGCTACAGATAGTTTTATTCTAATTATTTTAAATATGATGTTACAAAGATATGGTGGAGCTATTGAAGGAGATTTACTGATATCATCAGCTACTATTATTCAAAGTTATCTTTTACTTATAACAGGACCTCTTATTGGTTTAACTGGGGGTACACAACCAATTCTAAGTTATAACTATGGAGCAAGAAAAATTCATAGGGTTAGAAAAGCTGAAAAATATATTGTTACCTTTGCTCTTTTTTTAACTTCAACTATGTTTTTTTCAACAAGCTTTTTAGCTCCATATTTTATAAGGTTCTTTACTGAAAATATTCCTCTTTCAGAAGTTTCACTCTGGGGAATAAAAGTCAGTGTATTAGCTGTAATTCCTTTATCTTTTCAATACTGTTTTGTAGACGGATTCACAGCTGTTGGTAGAATAAAAACTGCTTTCTCTCTATCTGTATTTAGAAAGTTTATATATATGGTAAGTGCCTATCTTTTACCACTATTTTTTACAGCAAGATTTGCTTTTTATGCTCAACCAGTGGCTGATTTAATGGGTTCAATTGTTTCTACTACAATTTTTTATTTTATTTTCAATAAACATTTAAAAAGAAGAATTTTAAAATAAAGGAAATTTATAAATTGTGGAGTATAATATACTAGGTCTTAGAATATTAGGGAGAAAGACATACTAAAAGGAGTTGAAGTTATGTCAATAAAAGAAAAATATGATTTAACAGGAAAAGTTGCCATCATCACTGGTGCTGGAGATGGGATTGGAAAGGCTAGTGCTTTAAAACTTGCTGAAGCTGGAGCAATAGTTGTGTGTAGTGATTTAAATGAAGAAAAAGCTAAGATAACAGCTGAAGAATCCAAAAAATTTGGTGTAGATGCTCTTGGAGTGAAATGTAATGTGTTACAAGAGGAAGATCTAAATAATCTTGTAGATATCACTGTAAAAACCTTTGGAAAAGTTAATATTTTAGTAAATAATGCTGGTGGTGGAGGTGCTGGACGTGAGTCCATCGAATCTCTTACTCTAGAATATATTACTAGAACTTATACTTTAAATCTTTTTAGTGGACTTATCTTAACAAAACTTTGTGCTCCCCATATGAAAGCTGATGGTTATGGTTCTATAGTAAATATTAGTTCTATGTCTGCTAATATGGTAAGCCATAATATGATTATATATGGTAGTTCAAAAGCTGCTGTTAACCAAGCTACTAAATATGCTGCTTATGATTTAGGGCCTGAGATTAGAGTTAATGCTATTGGACCAGGAGCTATTAAAACACACGCTCTAGGAACTGTTCTTACTCCAGAGATAGAAGCTAAGATGCTAGCTAAAACACCTTTAAAAAGACTTGGAGATGTAGAAGATATCTCTATGGCTGTATTATATTTTGCTAGTCCTGCCTCAGCTTGGACAAGTGGACAAGTTATCTATGTCAATGGTGGAGGAACTCAAGAACTAGATTAACAGTAAATAAAGTTTAATTAAATAATGATGTAGATAAAAGAAGAAATTTACTCCAAACAATAGTTGAAGTAATATTTTCTTCTTTTTTCATTTCTTAAAATTTTTAAATATTTATTTGAAAATAATTTTAATATTTATTTTAATTGGTGTTTCTCTCTATATTATTAGGGTAAAAACTATCTCATAAATTTAATTTGATTATAAAAATATTTTTATTTTTAATTTTTTTCTTGACTTTTTTAGTAAATTAATATATAATTCAATTAATCCTTTCTTTTAAAGTATTTTAATTTACTTAATTAACAAAATATAAAAGCTGTCAGTGCATTCAAAAATCTGACAGCTTTTATATTTTTTGTAAAATTATTTCTTTAATAAAATATCTTTTTGATATTCTTTAGATATTCTCATCATATTTTCTAAAAAATCTACATAATATTCTTTTAACTTTTCATTCTTTAATAGTTTAGAATTTCTTTCTATTACCTCTTTCTCTCTTCCACTATCTAAAATCTCTAAATTATTTTCCACCTTATAAGAAATTACATCTTCTACTTCTCTCATTCTCTCTTCAAATAACTTAGCTATCTCTCTATCTATTCTGTTTATATTTTCTCTAGCTTTCTCTAATTTATTCATATTTTTACTCCTTTTTTAATGTTCTTATTTCTATTATATAATTTTTTTTCAAATTATAAAATAAAAAACTATATGGATACATCTTATAGCCTTATCCATATAGTTTTATACTGTTTTAATTCTTAACTAAGCTGTTGCACTAACTTTTTTTCTATGCTCCCACAGAATTTTCATACCTTCTACAACTAAAACAAGAGCCAAAATAAAAATAGGTAATGATACAACCACTTGAAGCCCTTGAACGGCTATTTTTCCCTCTCCATTTAAAAGAAGAAGAAGATTTGTTTTAAACGATATTAGAAGTGAACTCATCGTTGCAAATAACATAAAGAACATTGGAATTAATAACATAAAATTTTTCTTTCCTTTCTTAGCTAGCCAAACTGATACTCCTAAGAAACATGGAACTGCTACTAGTTGATTACATGCTCCAAATAATGGCCATATATTTTGGTATCCTCCTAAACATAAAATAGCTCCAATTCCAACTGTAATAAAAGTTCCAACATACATATTTCCTAAACATTTTTGTAATTTATTCTCTTTTTCTTTATTCTTCGTTATAAACAACTCTTGAAATAGAAATCTTCCTAATCTAGTTGCTGTGTCTAAAGATGTTAAAGCAAAAGCTGAAATAGCAAGAGAGATTACTGTAAACGTCGTATTTACTGCTACTTCCCCCATACCTAGTTTTCTAAAAAAACCAGAGATTGCTGAAGCAAAAACCACTGCTGGAGTCCCTTGAGGCATCTTTCCATTTGAAAAAAGAGCTCCAACCGCAATAAGAGCAATAACAGCTAATACACACTCTATCAACATTGACCCATAACCAATTAACTTTGCATCTTTTTCACTATCTAATTGTTTTGATGTTGTTCCAGAAGCGATTAAACTATGGAAACCAGAGATTGCTCCACAAGCAACTGTAATAAAAAGATATGGAAACATAACTTGCCCATTAAAATTACTTGTCCACCCTGTAAATGCTGGTAAATTAATAGTAGGATTTGTTCCAAAAATTCCAATTACAGCAGCCACAATCATAAAATATAGTAAAAAACTATTTAAATAATCTCTTGGTTGTAATAAAATCCATACTGGAGTAACTGAAGCTATAAAGATATAAAAAAAAACTACACCAAGCCAAAAATTTTTACTAAAATATATAGGATATTTTAATCCTACAGCGATACATATAGCTAACAATACCACTCCAGCTATAGATGAAACTGCTAGTGGTGCATTTTTTCTATATACAAGAAAACCAAAAGCTATAGATAATGGAATAAATAACATTGAAGCTGTAGCAACTGAACCATTAGCTGGATACATAATTTTTGTTCCATCAGGATTAATTGCATATCCTTGGAAAGTTAAAGCTACTATATCAGAAAAAGCTGCTACTACTAAAAGTAAAACTAGCCAAGAAAAAATTGTAAATAATAGTTTACATCTATGTCCAATATTTTCTTCTATTACCTCACCTAAAGATTTTCCCTTATGTCTAATTGAAACTACAATAGCTGAAAAATCTTGAACAGCTCCAAAAAATATTCCTCCCAATACAATCCATAATAGTACAGGTACCCAACCAAATACAGCAGCTTGAATAGGTCCATTTATTGGACCAGCTCCTGCAATAGAAGCAAAATGATGTCCCAAAAGAACAGGTGCTTTAGCTGGAATATAATCTATTCCATCTTCAAATTCATGTGATGGAGTTTTTCTTTTAGGGTCAATATCCCATTGCTTTGCAAGCCACGAACCATAAGTAACATATGCAACAAAAAAGCAAAAAATTGTTGCTAATAAAATTGTAACTCCTTTCATAAAATCCTCCCTATTTTATTTAAATAAAATGTTTATATAGTTTTTCTAATTTTTTCCCTATCTTATTTGTAGTTATTTCCTTTCTTTCTAAATCAATTAAAACTATTCTACTTTGAATATATCCTCTGATTAAAAAAAGGTAATTTCTTTCAAATTTATATTTTTTTATTCTTTTTTTCATTTCAATATCATCTATGTTATTAGTTATAAAAATTAAGGTAACATAACTATACATATGATTTCTATCTGGATATTTTTTTCCCCGTCTTATTAAATCTGGTTCAATTTTATTAGGAATAAATGAGAGAAATTTTTCTAAAGTTTCCATATTTATATTCTCTCTTTGAATAAAAAATATATGTTCAAACCCTCTTGTTTCCCATAGTTGAACTTCCCTAGTCAAAAAATATTTTTCATTTTGAGAATTAAAATACCCATATGCATCTATAATTTCATTATCTATTTTATAATTTTCATAGATATCAAATTTTTTTCTATACTCATTCAAAATTCTCTCTAAATATCCTAATCTCTCCATAAATCTCTCCCTTTTGCTTATACTACTTCAACTGTCCACCCATATTTGTCTTCTAATTTTCCATATTGAATTCCAGTTAATGTATCATATAATTTTTGTGTTACACTTCCTGTTTTAAAGTTATTTATAACTTGTTTTTCTCCCTTATAGAATAACTCTCCTATCGGTGAAATTACTGCTGCCGTTCCTGTTCCAAAAGCCTCTTGTAATCTTCCTTCTCTAGCCGCTTCCATTAAGAAATCAATTGTAAAATGTTCTTCATGTACTTTATATCCCCATGATTTTAAAAGTTCTATACAAGAATCACGAGTAATTCCTGGAAGTACAGTTCCATCTATAGGAGCTGTATAAATTTCATTATCTACTATAAACATAGCATTCATAGTTCCAACTTCTTCAACATATTTTCTCTCTACTCCATCTAACCAAAGGACTTGAGTATAACCTAATTTTTGTGCCTTTTCTTGAGCTATTATACTAGCAGCATAGTTTCCACCACATTTTGTAAAACCAGTTCCTCCCTTTGTAGCTCTTACATATTCATCTTCAACATAAATTTTTACTGGATTTACACCCTCTGGATAATAATTTCCAACTGGAGATAAGATAACTACAAATTTATATGATTTAGCTGGATGAACTCCTACTGCTACCTCTGTAGCAAACATGAATGGACGAATATATAGTGAAGTTCCTTCAAGATGAGGTACCCAATCTTTCTCACAAGCTACAATCCTTTTAACAGCATCTACAAAAAGCTCCTCAGGAACAGCTGCCATACAAAGTCTTTCATTTGACTTTATCATTCTTCTTGCATTCATCTCTGGTCTAAATAGAAGAATTCTTCCATCTTCTGTTCTATAAGCTTTTAATCCCTCAAAAGTTTCTTGAGCATAGTGTAATACCATAGTTGCTGGATTCAATGAAATTGGTCCAAAAGGAACAATTTTTTTATTATGCCAACCTTTATCTTCAGTATAATCCATTACAAACATATAATCCGTAAAGTATTTTCCAAATCCCAAATTTTTTTCATCTGGTTTTTCCTTTAAAATTTCTAACTTTTCAAATGTCACTTTCATAAAATATCCTCCTAGATGTTTTAAATAAATTTTTTTATATAAAAAAAACAGCCCAGTCAGGCTGTTTTAAATTTTTTAATAATTCCATACACATTATAAAAATACATTATTTAATTTACTAATGCTTTAAAATATAATCTATATAAAAAGATATCAAAAATACTACCTAACATAAGTAATTGTCTATTTATTTTTTTATAATTAGCCACTATATACACGACAACTATTATGCTGAGTATTATAAATATCATCTTTCTTCCCCCTCAATTATATGTTGAAATTAGTATACTACTATTTTAAAAAAAAATCAAGTACTTTTAAAAAAAATACACCTTCCATTTCTATAATTTCAGGTGTATTTTTAAATATTACATTCTTTCTAATGTTTTAATTCCTAGTAAATCTAATCCATCTTTTATAGTTTCTCCAGCTACTTTAGCAAGTAATCCTCTTGAGAATAGAGTTTCATCATCTTGATTTAGTATTGGACAACTGTTATAGAAGCTATTGAATTTCTTAGCTAATTCAAATAGATAATCGGCTATTACATTTGGTTTAAATGTTTCAGAAGCTTTTATAACTGCCATTGGGAAAGCTGCTATATGATTAGCTAAAGCTCTCTCTTGGCTAGTTTTTACTAGTATACTCTTAGTATAATCTATTGCTTTTCCTTCTGATTCAGCTTTTCTTAAGATAGATTGTATTCTAGCATAAGAGTATTGAAGATATGGAGCTGTGTTTCCTTCAAAACTTAGTATCTTATCCCACTCAAATATTATTGGACTTTGTCTATTTTGAGATAGGTCAGCATACTTTATAGCTCCTATTCCCACTACTTCAGAGATATTTTCCTTTTCCTCTTCTGATAGTTCAGGATTTTTCTCGTTTACTATATCGTAAGCTCTCTTCTTACCTTCATCCATAAGTTGCTCTAATCTGATTACATTTCCCTTTCTTGTAGAGAATACTCCATCAGCAAATCTCATTATTCCAAACCAAATATGGTGCTTAGGGACATCCCAACCTAACATATCAGTTATCTTAAAGAACTGCTTAAAGTGGTCTTGTTGTCTCTCATCAGTTAGATAGATTATCTTATTGATATTGTAATTATCTTTTCTAAATTTTACAGTAGCTATATCAGATGTAGAGTATAGGAAAGCTCCATCTTTCTTTTGTACTATACATGGGAATAGGTTGTCTTCTTCTGGGAAGAATACTACCTTTGCTCCATCATCTTCTACTGCTATCTTCTTCTCTACTAACTCTTCAATAACACCTTGCATCATATCATGGTAGAATGATTCTCCATAGTAAGTATCAAAGTGTACATCTAATCTTCCATAAAGTTTTTCATACTCATCTAGAGAAACTCTTATAAACTCTTTCCAAAGAGCAAAGTTTTCCTCATCTCCATCTTGTAACTTCTTAAGTTCAAGTCTTGCTTCTTCTTCAAGTTCTGGATGTTCCTCTGCTTGTCTTGTGAACTCTACATATACTCTTTCTAATTCTTCAATAGCATTAGCTTCATAAGCCTCTCTATCTAGCCATCTTCTATATCCTATTATTAACTTTCCAAATTGAGTTCCCCAGTCACCTATATGGTTATCTGCCACTACATGGTAACCTAGATATCTATAAATTCTAGCTATAGAGTCTCCTATTATTGTTGAACGTAGATGCCCTATATGCATTCTTTTAGCTATATTTGGAGAAGAGAAATCTATAACTACATCTCCCTCTCTATTTAAGAATGAAAAATCATATTTTTCCTCTCTTGATTTTTTCAATAACTCTCCTAAATATTCACTTTTTAAGAATATATTGATAAATCCTGGTCCAGCTATCTCAAGTTTCTCTATAACATTATTTTCTACTAAGTTATCTACTATCTCTTGAGCTATTGCTCTTGGATTATTTCCTATTATTTTAGAGTTCATCATAGCAAAGTTAGTTTGAAAATCTCCAAACTTTTCATTTGTAGCTACTGATATCTCTATCTTTTTTAACTCTTTATCACCATACAGTTTAGCAACTGTTTCTTCAAAAATTTTAGCTATCTCTTTATCTATAATATGCATCTCTTCACCTTCTTTTCAACATATTTTGTGACATTTTCCTTAAAAATAAAAAAAAGGGACAAAGTCCCAAAAGAAAAGCTCCAACCTACCGTCTTCAATACAGTTTTAGTCGCCAAAACCATAAGTGGTAGTCAGTTACTAACAGCATACAGAGTCCGTAATCAACTTAAGCTCTAAGCCATTCGTGACTTTGCTGAGCTACTGAGAGCAGTGCCAACCCCGTGACGACATTAGGCCCAAAACCTCAAGAAATAACGTGTAGGTCAGATATCTATTCTTGTTAAGGAAATTATATCACTTATTTATAATTTTTTCAAGTACTAATATTTTTTGTTTTAAAATTATTCCTCTGTTTTTTCCTCTTCTTTATAAGTTACAGCAATATTTAACTCATCTAATTGCTCTTTGTCAACAATATTAGGTGCTTCTGACATTAAACATTGACCTTTATTTGTTTTAGGGAAAGGAATAACCTCTCTTATAGACGCTTCTTTTAACATTACCATTAGCCATCTATCTATTCCAAAAGCAAGCCCTCCATGAGGTGGTGCTCCATATTTAAATGCATCTACGAAGAATCCAAATTTCTCTCTAGCTTCCTCATAAGATAATCCTAATCTTTCAAATACTTTATTTTGGATTTCTGGATTGAAGATTCTTATTGAACCTCCTCCAATTTCAAATCCATTTAATACCATGTCATAAGTATTAGTTCTGATACTATCTGTTTCTCCAGCTAAGAAAGCTTCCATATCCTCTGCCTTGATAGAAGTGAATGGGTGGTGTTCAGCCTTGTATCTTCCTTCCTCTTCATCATAAGTAAACATTGGGAAATCTACTACCCATAGGAATTTAAATTCATCGTTATTGATTAAGTCTAACTCTTTTCCTATTCTAAGTCTCATAGCTCCTAAAGCTCCATATACTACTTTTGCCTTATCAGCTATTATTAAGATTACATCTCCTGGATTTGCTTCAGCCTTAGCTATTATAGCTTTCATCTCATCTTCTGAGAAGAATTTAGCTATTGGAGAAGTTATAGCTCCATCTTCAGCTATCTTTATATATGCCATTCCCTTTGCACCAAAGTATCTCTTAGCATACTCTTCATACTCTCCTAAAACTTTTCTTGAGAATTTCTCAAAAGCCTTTGGAGCTGTTATACATTTTACTAACCCACCATTTTCAGCTACATCTTTGAAAGCTTTAAATCCACAAGTTTTAGCTATCTCTGTTAAGTCCTTTAACTCTACACCAAATCTTACATCTGGTTTGTCAGAACCATATCTTGCCATAGCTTCAGCATAAGGCATTCTTGGGAATTGGTAATCAGCTGTTTCTCCTGTTATAGCTGTAAATACACTCTTAGCTAGACCTTCAATTGTATTCATTACATCATCCATCTCAACGAATGACATCTCAACGTCTAATTGAGTGAATTCAAATTGTCTATCTGCTCTTAAGTCCTCATCTCTAAAACATTTAGCTATTTGGAAATATCTCTCTACTCCACCTATCATTAAAAGTTGTTTGAATAGTTGTGGAGATTGAGGTAAAGCATAGAAAGTTCCTGGATTGATTCTACAAGGAACTAAGAAGTCTCTTGCTCCCTCTGGAGTAGATTTATTTAGTAATGGAGTATCCACATCAATAAATCCTTCCTTATCCATGTAGTTTCTTATAGCCATTATCATCTTATGTCTCATTCTAAGATTATTTAACATCTTAGGTCTTCTAATATCTAAATATCTATATTTTAATCTGATATTTTCATTTAAGTTATCCTCAGTTCCAGTTATTTGGAATGGTAATACATCACAATTATTTAAGATAGTTAGTTCAGTAGCAAATACTTCTATCTCTCCAGTTGGGATATTCATATTTTTGCTATGTCTCTCTCTTACAGTTCCAACTACTCTTATAACTGCTTCATTTCTTAATTTTTGAGCTTGCTCTACTACATCTTTTGGAGCTACATCTATATCAAAAACTACTTGAGTTTTTCCCTCTCTATCTCTTAAATCGACGAAAGTTAACCCTCCTAAGTCTCTAGTTGTATCTACCCAACCAGATAGTGTAACTGTTTGTCCGATATTTTCTTTTCTTAATTCACCAAGATTATGAGTCCTGTAAATCATTTTACCCTCTCCTTAATATAGTTATTTATTTTTTTATTATCTCAATAGCTTTTTCTAAGCTCATCTCTTCTTGAGTTCTAGCATTAAAATCCTTCAATACTACTACATCTTTATTCATCTCATCTTCACCAATAATTATACAGTAGTTAACTGCTAATTTATCAGCTTTTTTCATATGAGATTTCATTCCTTTAGAATTAAAATCAACGAAAGTCTTTATTCCATTATCTCTTAATACTTTAGCTACTTTTAATCCAAACTCTTGAGTAGCCTCTCCTAACCAAGCTACATATACATCTGGATTATTTTTAGGATAATCTTCAAGAAGCATCATCATTCTCTCTACTCCTGCAGCAAATCCTACAGCTGGTATATCTTTATCTCCTAACTGTTTTAATAGGTTGTCGTATCTTCCTCCACCTAATACAGTTCCTTGTGCTCCTAATTTATTAGTTACTATCTCATAAACAGTACTTGAATAGTAATCAAGTCCTCTTACAAGTCTTGAATCTTCAACATACTTCACACCAAAAATATCTAAATATCTTTTTACAGTTTCGTAGTGAGCTCTCTCTTCATCATTTAATGAATCTATGATGCTTGGAGCATCTTTTGTAAGCTCTTTACACTTATCAACTTTACAATCTAGAACTCTTAGAGGATTTTTCTCCATTCTCATTCTACAATCTTCACAAAGTTCCTCTTTCATTGGTTCTAAAAAGTTCAGTAGCATCTCTCTATACTTAGTACGAGAAGCATTAGTTCCTACAGAATTTATGTGTACTTCTAAATCTGTAATTCCTAATTTTTCTAATAGAGAGTAACTCATTGCTATAACTTCAGCATCTAATATAGGTGAGCTCTCTCCTAAAACCTCAACACCTATTTGGTTAAACTCTCTTTGTCTTCCAGCTTGAGGTCTCTCATATCTAAACATTGAACCATTGTAGTAGTATTTAGTAACGTCCTCTTTTCCATAGATAGCATTTTCTAGGTATGATCTAACAACAGAAGCTGTATTCTCTGGTCTTAAAGTCAAACTTCTATCTCCTCTATCCTTAAAAGTGTACATCTCCTTCTCTACTACATCTGTTCCCTCTCCAATTCCTCTTTTGAATAGGTCAGTCTCTTCAAATATTGGAGTCTTTATAAATGTATATCCATAACTCTCAAATATCTCTTGAGCCATTTTTGAGATATATGTATATTTTACTGCGTCTTCTCCAAAAATATCCTTTGTTCCTCTAGCAGCTTTTATAAGTTTCATTCTTTCACCTCTTTTATTTTCCCCATAATTTTTCTAATTTTTCTTTTATGAGCTTTTCATTTTTATTATCTCCAGGGATATAATACTCCCTCTTTTTATTACTATACCTTTGTTTTACAAAGTTCCCTTGATAATCATGTGGATACAAATAGCCCTTAGGGTTATGACAGATATTTGCTGGTACACTCTCCTTATCTCCCTTTTCAATATCCTCTAAAGCCTTATTTATTCCCATATAACAAGAGTTGCTCTTTGTAGAAATTGAAATATATATTACAGCCTGTGCCAAAACTATTCTAATCTCTGGCATACCTATTCTCTCACTAGCCATCATAGCACTGTTAGCTATAAGCATAGCCTCTGGATTGGCCATTCCTATATCTTCACTTGCATGAACTACAAGACGTCTAGCTATATACCTTGGGTCCTCTCCACCAGCAAGTAATCTTCCTAACCAATATAGAGCTGAATCTGGGTCACTCCCTCTCATACTCTTTATCATTGCAGAGATAAGATTGTATTTATCTTCAGCCTTATGATATGAAGCCTGCCTTGTTCTAAAAATATCTAATACCTCATCAACCTTTAAATCTGTACAACTATTTTTGTACATTTCCAAATAGTTAAGAGCTATTCTACTATCTCCCTGAGATATATCTAGTATACACTCCACTATCTCATCTGGTACATCTTTTAAAGATAGTTTCTCTATAGCTCTTCTTACAATCTTCTCAATATCCTTTCTTTCCAAAGCCTTAAATTCAAAAATCATAACTCTTGAAAGAAGGGCATTATTAAGTGAATAGTAAGGATTTTCCGTAGTTGCTCCTATTAAAGTGATAGTTCCATTTTCACAGTAAGAGAGAAGTGCGTCCTGTTGCATCTTATTAAATCTGTGTATCTCATCTAAAAAAAGTATTGTCTTTTTTCCATAAAACTCTATATTTTTTTTGGCTCTCTCCACTACATCTCTTAAATCGTTCAAAGATGCTGTAGTAGCGTTTAGTGTTTCAAAATTACTGTTGATACTTTTGGATATTATCTCCCCTAAAGAGCTCTTTCCACAACCTGGAGGACCATAAAAAATCGAGTTAGAGATACTCTGTTTCTCTATAAGTTTTCTAAGAATTCCACCCTCACCTAAAAGCTTCTCCTGTCCAATAAAGTCATCTAAACTCTGTGGACGCAACTTTACAGCTAAAGGTTTTACCTCTTCATAATTACTTCCAAATAGATTGTTTGTCATTTTATCATCTACCTATAAAAAAGACGTATTGGACCCAATACGCCTCTTACTCTATTTTACTAAGTATAATAAAAGTGCACTCACGATAAATAGTGTCGCCACAACTTCTGTTGCTCTAGCTAAAGGTCCTCCATCTTTTGATATTCCAAATACAGTGTTTGATGCTCCTAATCCCATACTTGCAGATGTTCCATGGCTCCTGTCTGGTTGTATAAGCACTAATACTATTAATGAAATGGCAAAAATAAATAGCAGAACTGTAAATAAAGTTTCCATATTACTCCTCCAATAATTTTCTTTAAATAATCCATTAGATTATACCATAATTACTCAATCTCGGTCAATAAAAAAACGAGGAAAATTCCTCGTTTTTACTTTTAAAACTATTTTCTGATTCCTAATCTAGCGATTAAGTTTCTGTATCCTTCTAAGTCTTTCTTAGTTAGGTAAGCAAGTAATCTTTTTCTTTGTCCTACCATTTTTAATAATCCTAATCTTGAATGGAAATCTTTCTTGTGAGTTCTTAAGTGATCAGTTAAGTGGTTGATTTTTTCAGTTAATAGAGCGATTTGTACTTCTGTTGATCCAGTATCTCCTTCGAATTTTCCAAACTCTTTAATTATTTCTGCTTTACTTCTCATAGCCATTTTAAGTTTCCTCCTAATTATATATTATCTAAGCTAAGTAATACGAGGCTAACCGTAAAACTGAGCTTAAATTCTTTTGTTATTATAGCATAAAATATCTCTCTTGTAAAGTAGATATAGATATTTTTACTCCTCTATCTCTACATTTCCCACTTCTGAAATATCCTCTACCTTTTCTACCTCTTCACTTTCAGCTGGAATAGGCTCTCCCTTCATTATAGCTTCAAACTCCTCTCTATTTAGGTGCTCTCTAGCTAATAGAGCTTTTGCCACAGCATCTAGTTTATCATAGTACTTAGTGATAGTTTCAAGAGTTTCTTTATACATTGTTTGCACAATTTTAAATATCTCTTCATCTACCTCTTTACCAGTTACATCACTGTAATATTTTTGTTGGAAGTAATCTCCCTCTTTAGTATTATCAAGTAAGATTGGTCCAAACTTCTCATTCATACCAAATCTTGTAACAATAGCATGAGCTATTGCTGTAGCTCTTTCGATATCGTTACTTGCTCCAGTAGTTATATCTCCAAATACTATTTGCTCCGCTGCTCTTCCACCATAAAGTATTCTCATCTCATCTAAAAACTCATTTTTAGACTTATAGCTTCTGTCCTCTTCTGGTAAAGCCATTGTATATCCACCAGCCATACCTCTTGGAACTATAGATATCTTATGAACAGGGTCTGTATTAGGTAGAGCATAGTGCATTATAGCATGTCCAGCCTCGTGATAAGCTGTTATTCTTCTCTCTTTTTCTATAACTTTTTTAGATTTTCTCTCTGGTCCTATACTTACCTTTTCAGAAGCCTCTTCTAAGTCCTCCATAGTAATCTCTTCTCTATTATCTCTAGCTGCTAATATTGCTGCCTCATTTAATAGGTTTGCTAAATCAGCTCCAACAAATCCAGGAGTTTTCTTTGCAATAACTCTTAAATCAACATCTTTAGCTAACTTTTTACCTCTTACATGAACCTTTAAAATAGCCTCTCTACCATCAATATCTGGGCTATCTACGAAAACTTGTCTATCAAATCTTCCTGGTCTCATCAATGCTCTATCTAGAATTTCTGGTCTGTTTGTTGCTGCTAAAACTATTATTGTCTCGTCAGTTCCAAATCCGTCCATCTCTACAAGAAGTTGGTTAAGAGTTTGCTCTCTCTCATCATTTCCTCCCCCTTGTCCAGAACCTCTTTTTCTACCTACAGCGTCTATCTCATCTATAAAGATTATACATGGAGCATTTTTTCTAGCCTTACTAAATAGGTCTCTAACTCTTGAAGCTCCTACCCCTACGAACATCTCTACGAATTCAGAACCTGACATACTGAAGAATGGAACTTTTGCCTCCCCAGCTACAGCCTTTGCAAGTAAAGTTTTACCTGTTCCAGGTGCCCCTAATAGAAGTACCCCTTTAGGTATTCTTGCTCCTATATTCTTAAATTTCTCAGGCTCTCTTAAGAATTTTACAACCTCTTCTAATTCCACTTTTGCCTCTGTAATTCCAGCAACATCTGCAAAAGTTACCTTAGATACATCTTCTCCATTCTCCTTTGCCTTAGATTTTCCTACATTGAAAATTTGTGGTCCTCCACCATTTCCTTTTCCCATCTTGTTCATCATAAATATCCATACCCCAATTAGTAGTAACATTGGGAACCAAGATATTAATATATTTAGAAGTAATGGCACCTGTTGAGGTGCTACAGATTTTATAGTTGCTCCATTTTCCTCAATGATATCAACTAATTTAGCATCTCCACCTAGTCTATCAGTTATCATTCTAGCACTGTATACTTCCTTCTCATCAGCTGTATAACCGTAAACATACCCTTCTTTTTCATCTACTTTTTTAATTTTTCCATCTTTTACAGATTGAACAAATTCACTGTATGATATCTCACTGCTCGGTGTTTTTCCTGTTCCAGATAACATTGATGGTAAAGACATTACTAAAGTAATTATGAAAAGTAACATGATGAAACCTTTAAAGTTAAATTTTCCACCTAATTGTTTAAACTTGCTCTCCTCTTCCTTATCCTCTTTATCATCTTTTTTCTGAGACATTCCCTCTTTAAGCTTATTTCTTAGCTCCTCTTTTCTCTCTTTTACCTCATCTTCGAACTCTTTTTTTCTCTCTTCATCAACTTTTGGTTCTTCAGATTTTTTCTCTTCCTCTTTCTCTTCAGTAGGCTTTTCTTTTTCCTTCTCTTCTATTTTTTGATTTTCGTTTTCATCAAATAAATCCTTGTTGTTCAATTATCTTGTCCTCCTCACACTTAATTTTATACATTTGTCCATCAAACTACTATATTTTTCATTTCCTCTAATACCAGCTATCCAGACAATGTCATTGTTATAGACTACAAGAGGAATATAATCCCTCTTCTCTTTACCTATTTTTTCATTTATAAAGATATCCTTTAGCTTTTTTTCCCCCTTCATACCTGTTGGAGTTATCTTATCCCCATCTTTTCTCCCTCTTACCATAAGAGTATCTCCTACTTTGAGATTAGTATAGAAACAATTTCTATTTTGCTCTTTTCTCTCTGTAAACTCTGCTATTATCTCATACTCTCCATACTCTACTCTACCAGGTATCTCAAATCTAATCTCTTGAATCTCATCTTTTAAAACATTTTTTTTCTCTACTTTTAATATATTATACTCTTTTTTTAATATATACTCACTATCAAGTGATATCTCTTGAGTTCCACCCTTTTCCAATATACTTTCAATAAGAGAGATTTTCTTTCTATTTACTTCTAATCCGTATTTATAAAGATAGTTGCTTAAAATTTTACCCCTTATACTCTTAGGAAAACTTGAAATTTCATCTATTTTTATCTCACTTTGATTAGCAAAGCTCTCTATCTCCTTTTCAATAAAAAGATTATTATCTCTAATCTCCTCTATAAGTGAGAAAATCTTATCTTTAAATTTAGGATTATATCTATTTTCAATAAAAGGAATTAAGTCTAGTCTTATACTATTTCTAGTAAACTCATTTTCTAAGTTTGTACTATCTATACAGTAAGCTATACTGTTACTATCTAGGTACTCCACTATATCACTCTTGTATATCTCAGAGATTGGACGAATATATCTATCTCTTTTAGAAGCTATTCCCTCTAGTCCAGAAAGCCCTGTTCCCCTTGTCAATCTAAAGAGAAAAGTCTCTATCTGGTCATCTTTATTGTGGGCTAAAGCTATCTTATTGCTGTTAGTTTTCTCCAATACTTCATTGTAGAAACTGTATCTCCCTTCACGACCAGCCTCTTCCAATGATAGTCCCTTCTCTTTACCAAGAGAGGTAATATCTATCTTTCTTGCAAAGACCTCCAATCCTCTACTTTTTCCATACTCTATAGAAAAATCCTCATCTCTTTGTGCCTCTTCACCTCTTAACAGATGATTTATATGCACTAAGACAATATTAAAATCCAATTTTTCCCTTAATTTTAGAAGCATCTCCACTAAGAAAACAGAATCTGGACCTCCAGAAAAACCAACTACTATTCTATCTCCACTCTCTATTAGAGCTTCTTTTTTATTCTTATTTACTATCTTTTCAAATAATCTCATAAAATCACTCTTTTCATAAAATTATAACATAAATCAAGGTATTTTTCCAAAGAATTTTATATATTTTTTACTTTGTTACTATACTAATTTTTTTATCACTTTACTACTTCTATCTCTATAGTCAAAGAACACATATATATCCTCAAATTCCTTAGTAAAAATATTGTAACTAAATCTCTCTAGCTCACTATTTTTATGTCCCTCTCTAATACTCTTATAGTTTCTCTCTCTAATAAGCTCATCATAAAGCTCTCCATCTTTTTCACTCTTAAACCACTCTGGATAAAATCCAGTTTTCCCTAACATTAGATAATCATATTTTAAATACTCTACAAATATCTCTCTATCTTTTAATCCCTTATCTAAATAGAACTCATATAAAAGTGTAAAAAGAGTACTCTCTTTATGGCTTACTTTTAAATATCCTCTCTTGTCAAAATACTCTGCCACATCTTCATAAAAAGAGAAAGCACTCTCATAGTGATTCTCTATTATCCATTGTACACTCTCTGGGAATTTCTCTGAATTATAATAAAAATCCAAAACTTTTTCAAGATTTTTTAATTTTACCATCTCAGCAAAGCTTATAAACTCATTTGAGAATACCTCATATGGTGGCTTAGAAAAATACTTATATCCATATTTCTCTCTCTCATCATACATCTTTGTTCCCTTTAAAAGCTTTAAAAATCCAAGTTGTATCATCTCTGGTTTTAATCTATGAACATAATCAAAAGATTCTCTAAACTTATCATAAGTTTCATATGGTAATCCAGCTATTAAATCTAAGTGTAGATGTATATTTCTACTTATTCTTCTAATATTATATTCTAACTTCTCTAATTTATTTATTCTTCCAATACTTTTCATAGCCTGAGCATCTATTGTTTGTACCCCTATTTCAAATTGGAAGTATCCCTTTGGCACTGTCTCTAAAAAATCCAATGTCTCATCATCAAAGATATTGGCATTTATCTCAAAGTGAAAAGTTATCCCCTCTCTATAGTTTTCCAATAAAAATCTCCATATTGCCATATACTTCTCTTTACTCAAGTTAAAAGTTCTATCAACAAATTTTAAAAGCTTTATTGGAGAGTCTATAAATCTCTTTAAGTCCTCCTTTGTTCTATCTAGGGAATAATATCTAACACTCTTATCAATAGAGGACATACAGTAGGAACAATTAAATGGACACCCTCTTGAAGACTCATAATAAAATATCTTTGTTCTATCTTGTAACTCCTCATCATCATATGGGAATGGAATTATATCAAGATTTTCTATTAAAGGCTCTATCCCATTGTATTTTAGCCTCTCTCCCTCTCTATACACAACTCCCTTTACCTCTGATATATCCTTTGTAAAGAAATTAAGTAAAACCTTTTCTCCCTCTCCTGTAAATATATAATCTATCTCTTGATTTTCTGCCATAATCTTATCCCATTCATAAGATACCTCTGGTCCTCCTAAAGCTATCTTTACATCTGGAAGTATCTTCTTCAATTCCTTAGTTATTGAAAATACATACTCTTTGTTCCAAATATATGTTGAAAAGATTATTATATCTGGTTGTTTTTCAAATAGGTCCTTTATAATATTCATCAACTGATTATTTATATTAGTTTCATATATATCTAATTTTATATCACTATTTTTTTCTACATACTTCTTTAAATATCTTACAGCCACATTTAAGTGTACATATTGACTATTTATTGCAGTTAAAACAATTTTTTTCATTATCTACTCCTCAACTATCTCTTTCTAATTTTATCTCTTATTATCCTTTTGAAATTTTAGATGCTCCCTATATGTTCTACTAAAATAATGACTTCCATCTCCCTTTGCTACAAAGAATAGATAATCTGTATCAGCTGGATTGTAAGCTGCCTCTACAGAATCTACAGCTGGATTACATATCGGTGCTGGTGGTAACCCCTTATATTTATAAGTATTATATGGTGAGTCTACCTTTAAATCTTTATAATAAATCCTCTTTTTGCTATAATCAAATACAAAGTTTACTGTTGCATCTGAAGATAGTGTCATTCCCTTTTTCATTCTATTGTAGAATACAGATGCCATTATTGGTTTTTCACTCTTTACCATAGCTTCCCTCTCTAGTATAGAAGCCATTATCAATTTTTGATAAAACTCATCTTTATTTGAATATTTTTCAACTGGGAATCTCTTTAAAAACTCCTTTAACATCGTCTCTACTAAGATTTTCTCATCATAGCTCTCAGGTAAGAAATATGTTTCTGGATATAGATACCCTTCAAAATTTCCATCTGGTGTAGGATATGGAAACCACTTACTTGCTTCATTTAATTCTGTATAAAATTCGTCTTTTTGTATCTGTCCAACTTTTTCTAAATGCTCCACAATCTGCCTTATACTAAAACCTTCTGGTATTGTAATCTTTACCATTCTTCCCTTACCAGATTCTAGTATATCTATTATCTCCTTTAGTGAATAATTTCCTTCAATATGATATTGTCCAGCTTTTATTCTTTTTCCTCCATCTCTAAATCTTAGATAGATTTTAAATACTAAACTATCTGACTTAGAAAGTGGAGCTAAAGATTTCATAAGAGGTTGATTTTTTTCAATTGTAAGGGTTGTATTATACTCCTCTTTTCCTTCAATTTGAAAATATAGGTACCCTCCTAACACTATTGATAATAAAACTACTATACCAACTATACTTAAATAGATTTTTTTCATTCTCTTCTCCTATCTCACTCTTGTAATTTTTTTACTCAGTTATTATATCATAATATTTAATATTCTTAAAATAAAAAAAACTAAAATTTTTTCATTTTTTTCTTGACTTATTTTCATTATTGTGATAATATAATTTCTGTGATGAGCGATGCGGGAATAGCTCAGTTGGTAGAGCGTCAGCCTTCCAAGCTGAATGTCGCGAGTTCGACCCTCGTTTCCCGCTCCATTTCATCTGGGGATATAGCTCAGTTTGGGAGAGCGACGCACTTGCACTGCGTAGGTCAGCGGTTCGATCCCGCTT
>JAHLFN010000028.1 GCA_018883725.1 Candidatus Fusobacterium pullicola
GCACAGCTGGGTAGTCACGTTTGGAACAGATAACCGCTGAAAGCATCTAAGCGGGAAACTGACTTCAAGATAAGTATTCTTTAAGACTCCTTCGAGCCTAGGAGGTTGATAGGTTGGGGGTGTAAGGGCTGTGAGGCCTTTAGCTGACCAATACTAATAAGTCGAAGTTTTAACCTTAAATTTACTATATAGTTTCAAGTGATCCATTAAATAGAAATATAAAAAGTTAATAATAGTTTGGTGAGAATAGCTATGGGGATACACCCAGTTACATTCCGAACCTGGAAGTTAAGCCCATAAACGCTGAAAGTACTTGGAGGGAAGCCTCCTGGGAGGATAGGAACTTGCCAAACTTAAAATATATATTAATAATGCTTAGTGAAAATAGCTACGGGGGTACACCCAGTTACATTCCGAACCTGGAAGTTAAGTCCGTAAACGCTGAAAGTACTTGGAGGGAAGCCTCCTGGGAGGATAGGAATTCGCTAAGCTTTTTTTATTTTTTGTATTATAAATTTTTACCACAGAGCTAACTAAAAGAGTTAAATATCAAAAAATGATCATATTAAAACGTATTTTTAATCACAAAATATTAAAGAGCTTAGAAAAATCATATAAAATATATCTTGGCTATTTTGTTTAATTTTTATTCAAAAAAAGGTAAAAAATATTGACTTTTTATAATAAAGTGGTAAAATTAGTGTAAAGAATATGTAAGATATGAGGAGGTATAGTATGATATGTAAAGATAATATTGGATTTAAAGAGTTAGAAAATTATATTTCTACATTTGAAGATAAAAAAAGTTCATTAATTATAATACTTCATAGAGCTCAGGAGATATTTGGATATATTCCAGAGGAAGTTCAAGAGTTTATAGCTGAAAAGATAGAGGTTCCAATTTCTAAAGTTTATGGAGTGGTAAGTTTTTATAATTTCTTTTCTATGGTACCAAAGGGGAAATATCCAATCTCTGTATGTACAGGAACTGCTTGCTATGTAAGAGGGGCTGAAAAGATATTAGAGGCACTTCAGAAAGAATTAGGGATAAAATTAGGTGGTGTAACTTCTGATGGACTTTTTTCATTAGATTCTTTAAGATGTGTTGGAGCATGTGGATTGGCACCTGTAATGCTTATAGGAAAAGATGTTCATGGTAAAGTTAAACCAGAAAATGTAAAAGAGATAATAAAAAAATATAAAGATTTAGAAATAGAGAAATAAGGGTTAAGTAGGAATTAAAGGGTAATTTTAGGAGGACATATGAATAAAAAGATTTTGATATGTGGTGGTACAGGTTGTCTTTCATCAAAAAGTAGGGAAATTAAAGAGAATTTAGAAAAAGAGTTAAAAAATAGAAATATAGATGATGTTGAAGTGGTATTGACAGGATGCTTTGGTTTCTGTGAAAAGGGACCTATAGTTAAAGTAGTTCCTGCAAATAACTTTTACATAGAAGTTAAACCAGAAGATGCTAAGGATATTATTGAAATTGATATTATAAATAATAAAAAGGTTGAAAGAATTTTATATAAAGATCCTGTAAGTCAAAAAGCAGTGACTGATTATAAAAAAATGAACTTTTACCAAAAACAGGAGAGAAGAGTTTTAAAAAATTGTGGAACAATAGATCCTGAAAATATTGATGATTTTTTAAAAAATGATGGATATAAAGCTTCTAAGAAAGCAATAAGTGAGATGACAAGAGACTTTGTTATAAAAAATATTATTGATTCTGGTCTTAGAGGGCGTGGAGGAGGAGGATTTCCTACAGGTATAAAATGGGAGATTGCTTCTAAAAACCATGCTGAACAAAAATATATAGTTTGTAATGCTGATGAGGGAGATCCTGGAGCTTTTATGGATAGATCTATCCTTGAAGGAGATCCTCACTCTGTAATAGAGGGAATGATGATAGCTGGATATGCAATTGGAGCTACTAAAGGATTAGTTTATATAAGAGCTGAGTATCCACTAGCTATAGAAAGACTTGAAAAGGCTATAGAGTCTGCAAGAGAAAGAGGTTATTTAGGTAAAAATCTTTTTGGAACAGACTTTGAATTTGATATAGAGATAAAATTTGGAGCAGGAGCATTTGTTTGTGGAGAGGAAACAGCTCTTATACACTCTATGGAAGGGAAAAGAGGAGAACCAACTTCAAAACCTCCATATCCTGCAGAAAAAGGATTTTGGGATATGCCAACTGTCGTTAACAATGTAGAGACATTGGTCAATGTTCCAAGAATAATTTTAAATGGAGTAGAGTGGTTTAGAGAGGTTGGAACTGAAAAATCCCCAGGAACAAAGGTATTTGCTCTGTCTGGAAAGATAAATAATGTAGGACTAGTAGAAGTACCAATGGGAATAAGCTTAAGAGAGATTATTTTTGAAATTGGTGAGGGAATAAAAGATAACAAAAAATTTAAAGCTGTTCAAACAGGAGGACCATCAGGAGGCTGTCTAAACGAAGAGGATTTAGATACACCTATTGATTTTGATAGTCTTGCAAGTAAAGGAGCTATAATGGGGTCAGGAGGAATGGTTGTAATGGATGAAGATGACTGTATGGTTTCTGTTGCAAAATTCTTCTTAGAATTTACTCTTGATGAGTCATGTGGAAAATGTACTCCATGTAGAATAGGAAATACTAGATTGTATGAGATATTGGATAGAATAACAAAGGGTAAAGGAAAGTTAGAAGATCTAGCTTTATTAAAAGAGTTATCTGAATGTATAAAGGCAACTTCATTATGTGGATTAGGTCAAACTTCTGCAAATCCAGTATTATCAACATTGAATAAATTTTATAATGAATATATAGATCATGTAGTTGAAAAGAGATGTACTGCTAAAGCATGTCAAAAACTAGTAACTTATGTTATAACTGATGCTTGTAGAGGATGTACAGCTTGTACAAGAGTTTGTGCTGTAAAAGCTATTGAGGGAAATATAAAAGAGAAACATTTTATAGATCCTGAAAAATGTGTAAGATGTGGTGCATGTATATCAGCTTGTAGATTTAATGCAATTATAAAATTATAGTGGAATAGGTGAAGACATATGAAGATGATAAGACTTAAGATAGATGGAAAATTAGTAGTAGCTCCAGAGGGAACAACTATACTGAATGCTGCTTTAAAGGCAGGAATATATATACCACATCTCTGTTATATGGAGATGAAGGATATAGGTTATAAAAATGATTGTGCTTCATGTAGAATATGTGTAGTACAAGTTAAAGGAATGAATAGATTAATTCCATCTTGTAGTACGCCAATAAAAGAGGGAATGGAAGTAGTAACAAACTCTTCAGAGGTAATGCATAAAAGAAGAGTGGTATTGGAACTTATGTTATCAGATCATCCAAAGGATTGCTTAATATGTGGAAAAAATGGAAATTGTGAATTACAGAAATTAGCAATATCATTTGGGATAAGAGAGATGAGATTTGCTGGAAAAGAGGGAAAACATGATAAACAACACTCTGTTTCAATTACAAGGGATATAACAAAGTGTATCATGTGTAGAAGATGTGAGACAATGTGTGGAGAGATACAAACTTGTGGTATCTTAACAGGGGTAGATAGAGGATTTGATGTAATAGTAAATACTGCTTTTAATAAAAATTTACTGGAAACTAATTGTACTATGTGTGGGCAATGCGTAGCTGTATGTCCAGTTGGAGCTCTTTATGAAACTGATAATACATTTAGACTGGTAGAGGACTTAATGAATCCTAAGAAGAAAGTTATTGTTCAAGTAGCACCTGCAGTGAGAGTAGCTATAGGAGAACTGTTTGGAATAGCTCCTGGAGTAGATATGACTAAAAAATTGACAACAGCTTTAAAAAGATTAGGATTTGATGGAGTATTTGATACTAACTTTGCTGCTGATGTTACAATAATGGAGGAAGCTACAGAATTAAAAGAGAGAATATTAGCAAACTTAAAAGGAGAAAAGGATATTAAATTACCACTATTCACCTCTTGTTGTCCAGCATGGGTAAGATTTGTAGAGCTTAATTATCCAGAATTTAAGGATAATCTTTCTTCAACAAAATCTCCTCAACAGATATTTGGAGCTATAGCTAAAGAGTTTTGGGCAAAGGAAAAAGAGATTGATAAAAAAGATCTAGTTTGTGTTTCTATAATGCCATGTACAGCTAAGAAATATGAGGCTTCAAGAGAGGAGTTTACAAGGGATGGAGTTGCTGATGTAGATTACTCTATAACTACGAGAGAGTTAGGAAGATTATTGAAACAGTATAATATTAACTTATTAGAGATGCCAGATGGGGAGTTTGATTTACCTTTAGGAGAATCTACAGGGGCAGCAGATATATTCGGAAGAACAGGTGGAGTATTAGAAGCTGCTGTAAGAACTCTATATGAATGGATAAGTCATGGTAAATTAGAAAACTTAGATTTTGTTCCTTTGAGAGGCTTTGAGGAAGTCAGAACTTCAGAGATTGAAGTAGAGGGAATTAAATTGAGAGTTGCAGTTGCTCATGGATTGGGAGCAGCTAGAAAATTATTAGAAGAGATAAAAGCTGGAAGAGAGTATTTCGATGCTGTTGAGGTAATGGCATGTAAAGGTGGATGTGTAGGTGGAGGGGGACAACCTTATCACCGTGGAGATTTTGATATAGTTAAAAAGAGAGCAGAAGGACTACAGGAGATAGATTATCATAAGGAATTTAGAGAATCACATGAAAATCCATGTGTAATAGATTTATATGAAACTTATCTAGGGAAACCAAATGGAGAACTTGCTCATAGATTACTTCACACACACTATATAAATAGAAAAATAAAAAAATAAAATAATTTGATAAAAGAGAGTGTTTTACTTTATTTGAGGTAAGTAAAGGTTGAAACCCTCTCTTTTTTTATTTGACATTAAAGAAAAATGAAATTTTTTTTAAAAAAATAAAATTTTTTTCAAAAAAATATATATATAAAACTTTATTTCATATAAAAAATATATAATTAATAGAAAAACTATAATTTTTATTGACAGATGATAAATATAGGTGTATAATCATTGAAAATAGATTTAAAAACTTAAGACACGAGTACTAAAAAAACAGTACTCTTTTTAACAAGGTCTTTATAAGTCTAAAATATTAAATACAGAGGGGGAGAATATGAAGAAAATACTTTTAACTTTTTTTATGTTTGTAGTATCATTATTTAGTTTTTCAGCAAATCCTGATTACCATATTGGAGTTGTAAGTGGAACTGTATCACAATCAGAAGACAGTTTACGTGGAGCT
Source organism: Candidatus Fusobacterium pullicola (assembly GCA_018883725.1). Lineage (NCBI taxonomy): Bacteria > Fusobacteriati > Fusobacteriota > Fusobacteriia > Fusobacteriales > Fusobacteriaceae > Fusobacterium > Candidatus Fusobacterium pullicola. The sequence continues at coordinate 5,276 of JAHLFN010000028.1, forward strand.
GAAGAATTAATTAAAATGTATGGTTCAACTGATAAGGGTGGAATGGTTACTCATGTAACTTATCCAGATAACTTTATGCAAGAGATGGAAACAACTATATCACAAATGGTAGCTCTAGCAGATGATCCAAAAATGAAAGCTATCATAGTAGTAGAAGCTGTACCTGGAACTGTTGAAGCGTTTAGAAGAATAAGAGAAGCAAGACCAGATATATTACTTGTTGCTAACTCACCACATGAAGATCCAGAGATTATAACTGAAGTATCAGATTTAGTAACAAATCCAGATAATGTGGCAAGAGGATATTTAATAGTTAAAGCAGCTAAAAATATGGGAGCAGATAAATTTATGCATATCTCTTTCCCAAGACACTTAAGTTATGAATTATTATCTAGAAGAAGAAATATTATGGCAGAAGCTGCTAAAGATTTAGGAATGGAATTTATTGATGTTTCAGCTCCAGATCCTGTAAGTGATGTTGGAGTAGCAGGAGCTCAACAATATATATTAGAGCAAGTTCCAAACTGGCTAAATAAATATGGAAAAAATGTAGCATTCTTTGCAACAAACGATGCTCATACAGAACCTTTATTAAAAAGAATAGCTGAAGATGGTGGATACTTTGTAGAGGCAGATTTACCATCACCTACAATGGGATATCCTGGAGCTTTAGGAATTAAATTTACTGAAGAGGAAAAAGGAAACTGGCCAAAAATTTTAAAGAAAGTAGAAGATACAGTTGTAGCTAAAGGTGCTGCAGGTAGAATGGGAACTTGGGCATATTCATATAACTTTGCTTCAGCAATTGCATTAGGAGATCATGTAAGAAATGTAATTGAGAATGGAGTAGATATTGTGGATTTTGATGCTATAGTAACATCATATAATAAATTTACTCCAGGAGCAGAGTGGAATGGAAGTAACTATGCTGATGTAAATGGAGTAGAAAAAGAAAACTTCTATTTATTATACCAAGATACTTATGTTTTAGGAAAAGGGTACTTACATATGACAGATGAGGAAGTACCAGCTAAATATTTTGAAATAAAATAATAAGGTGAGGGGAACATTTCTCCCCTCATTTTTAATTAAGGGGTGAAACGTTTTGAACGAAATATTATTAAAAATTGAAAATCTTTCTAAATCATTTGGAGAAAATATAGTATTGAAAGATATAAACTTAGATGTAAAACCTGGGGAGATAGTTGGACTAGTAGGAGAAAATGGAGCAGGAAAATCAACACTGATGAAGTGTATATTTGGTATGCCTGTGATATCTGAAACTGGAGGATATGGAGGAAAAATATATTTTGATGGTAAAGAAGTAAATTTTACTTCTCCATTTGATGCCTTGGGTGTAGGTATAGGAATGGTACACCAAGAGTTTTCTTTAATACCAGGATTTAGAGCTTCTGAAAATGTGGTTTTGAATAGAGAGTCAACTTTAAATAGTTTTTTAGAGGGAGTTTTTGGTTCTAGAATAAAAGCCTTAGATAAAAAAGAGATAGATGAACGTGCAAAGGGAGCTCTTTCAAATTTAGGAGTAGATATAAAATCTAATACAGTAATTAGTGAGATGCCTGTTGCTCATAAACAATTTACAGAGATAGCTCGTGAAATTGAAAGAGAGAATACAAAACTTTTGGTGTTAGATGAACCAACAGCTGTACTTACAGAAGAGGAAGCAAAGGTATTGCTAGAGACTATGAGAAAACTTTCTGAAAGAGGAATAGCAATACTATTTATAACTCATAGATTAGATGAGATACTATCTGTATGTGATAAGGTAGTAGTATTAAGAGATGGACTTTTAATCAACTCAGTAGCAACTAAGGATACAAATGTAAATGAGATAACAGAGTGGATGATCGGTAGAAAAATGGAAGGTTCTTCTCAAGATAACAAAGTTAAAGAGGAACCAAAGGAAACAATAATATCTATCAAAAATCTGTGGGTTGATATGCCAGGAGAGGGAGTAAAAAATCTTTCATTAGATATTAAAAAAGGAGAGATTTTAGGTCTTGGAGGAATGGCTGGTCAAGGAAAAATAGGAGTAGCCAATGGAATAATGGGACTTTATGATGCTAGAGGAGAGGTTACTTTTAAAGGTGAGAAGATAAACTTAAATACTCCAGTTGAACCATTAGAGAAAGGGTTATTCTTTGTATCAGAGGATAGAAAAGGAGTAGGGCTATTATTGGATAGTTCTATAGAGGACAATATAGCTTATCCAGCTATGCAAATAAAGAAGATGTTCTTCAAAAAAGCTTTTGGAATTTTCAATATAGCAGATGAAAAAGCTATAAAAGAGAATGCTTTAGAGTATATAAAAAAATTAGAGATTAGATGTATGGGAGAGAAGCAAAAGACTCAAGAGTTAAGTGGAGGAAATCAACAAAAGGTATGCTTAGCAAAGGCATTTACTATGAATCCAGAGGTTTTATTTGTATCAGAACCAACAAGAGGAATAGATGTAGGAGCTAAAAAATTAGTTCTTGATACATTAAAAGAGTATAATAAAGAGAAGGGAACAACTATTATAATCACATCTTCAGAAATAGAAGAGTTAAGAAGTGTATGTGATAGAATAGCGATTATAAATGAAGGAAAAGTAGAGGGAATACTACCACCAACAGCAGATATATTAGAGTTTGGTAAAATGATGGTTGGAGTTAAGAAGGAGGCAGGAAATGAATAGTATAAACAAATTGATAAAAGAGGCAGGGTGGCCAAGAATAATAATAGCACTATTTCTTTTATCTATGTATATAGTGTCTCCATTCATAGGAATAAATTTAAAATCAGCTTTAGGTGATACTTTAGTAAGATTTGGAATGAATGCTATCTTGGTACTTTCGTTAGTTCCAATGATACAATCAGGGACAGGACTTAACTTTGGTATGCCACTTGGAGTAGAGGCAGGACTTTTAGGAGCAGTAATAAGTATTGAATTAGGACTAAAAGGTGTGCTTGGAGTATTTGGAGCAATAGTTTTTTCTCTTCCTTTTGCTATCTTATTTGGATGGTTATATGGACATATTCTTAATAAAGTAAAAGGTGGAGAGATGATGATAGCAACATATATAGGATTCTCATCAGTTGCATTGATGTGTATAATGTGGTTAATTCTTCCGTTCAAGAGTCCAGATATGATATGGGCTTATGGTGGAGAGGGATTACGTACAACTATAAGTGTTGAAAACTATTGGCACAAGGCTTTTGAAAAGTTTTTACATATAAAAAGTGAATTACTACCTGTAGGAGAGATAGCTTTCTTTATAATACTAGCTTTCTTTATATGGATATTCTTTAGAACAAGAAGTGGTTATGCTATGAAAGCAGTTGGTACAAATGATATGTTTGCAAGAGCTACAGGAATAAATATTGATAAAGTAAGAATTCAGTCAGTAATTATGTCAACAGTTCTATCAGCGGTTGGAATAATAATATATCAACAAAGTTTTGGATTTGTACAATTATATTTAGCACCATTTTATATGGCATTTCCAGCAATAGCTGCTATTCTTATAGGTGGAGCTTCAGTTAATAAGGTTACAATAGCTAATGTTATAGTAGGAACATTCCTTTTCCAAGGAATACTTACAATGACTCCAAGTGTTGTAAATGGACTTATTAAGACAGATATGTCGGAGACAATAAGAATAATAGTATCTAATGGTATGATACTATACGCTTTAACAAGAAAGGATGGTGCTGGAAGTGGAAAATAAGATAAAAAAGTTTTTAATAAATAATATGGTACCTATATTTATGATAATTGTAATAGTAGCTTCAATTCCTATATCGGGACTTAGTATGGAGTATATTATACAGGAGATTATCTTGAGATTATCTAGAAACCTATTTTTAGTTTTATCTCTTTTAATACCAATTATAGCTGGAATGGGACTTAACTTTGGTATAGTTTTAGGAGCTATGGCTGGACAGTTAGCTCTTATATTTATAACAGATTGGCAAATAGTAGGATTACAAGGATTTTTTCTAGCAATTATAGTATCTTTACCATTGGGAGCATTAATGGGACTGATAGGTGGAGTAGTTCTAAATAGAGCTAAGGGTAGAGAGATGATAACATCTATGATATTGGGATTTTTTATCAATGGAGTATACCAACTTATTGTTCTTTATGGAATGGGAAAAGTAATACCTATAACTGATACATCAATTCTTTTATCTAGAGGGTATGGAATAAGAAATGCTATAGATTTAAAGAATATAAGAAGAGCTTTAGATGATGGAATAGTTTTACATATTGGAAACTTTTCAATCCCAATATTAACTATGTTAGCTGTTGTTCTTTTCTGCCTATTTATTGTATGGTTTAGAAAAACTAAATTAGGACAAGATATGAGAGCGATAGGACAAGATTTAGAAGTATCTAAATCAGCAGGAATTGCAGCAGATAGAACAAGAGTTATAGCTATAGTTATATCTACAATGTTAGCAGCGATAGGACAAATTATTTTCCTACAAAATATTGGAACGATGAATACTTATAACAGCCATGAGCAAATAGGTATGTTCTCGATAGCAGCTTTACTTATTGGAGGGGCTAGTGTTGCTAAAGCCTCTATACCAAATGCGTTAAGTGGAGTTATACTATTCCATGCAATGTTTATTTTAGCACCAAGAGCTGGAAAAGAGTTAATTGGTTCTGCACAAATAGGAGAGTATTTCAGAGTATTTGTATCTTATGGAATAATAGCTTTAGTACTTATAATGCACCAATGGAGAAGAGAGAAGGAGAAAGCTGAAGAGAGAAGAAAGGCTTTAGAAATAGCACAAAATAATAGTAAAGGAGAGGATAAATAATGAAGATGGTAAGAAACTGGATAATTCTTATAATAGTAGTTATTGGAATCTCTATAGCACTTTTTATTACTGGAAGATTACATAGTGTATATTTTGAAAATAAGACTAAAGATGGGTATGTAGCAATAAATGATATAGCTTATTCATTAAATGGAGAGAAAGCTAAGAAAGTAAGAGTTAACAGAAGAGGAATGGGAGAAGTAAAAGGAAGAACCCATGAATTAGTAGTAACTTTTAAGGATAAGGCAGGAAAAGAGCATGAGATAAAGAAAACGATAACATTGGGAGCTACAGAGAACGTAATTATCTATTTACCAGTATTAGTAGGAAATGGAGAAAATTGGATAGAAGAATTTACAGCAAAATAAGTTTTGGTATCAAAATATTAGTGTAAACAAGTAATTAATATTTTTTAAATTATACTTGACAAAATTTAAAAAATATTATAAACTTTATTTAAGTAAATTAGAAGAAAGAATTTTTAAAACTTTTAGGAGGGATTTGAATGCACGTAATAGATAAAGATACTTGTATCGGATGTGGAGCTTGTGAAGGAACTTGTCCAGTAGGAGCTATATCAGCAACTGACGATGGAAAATTTGAAATCGGAGAAGCTTGTGTAGACTGTGGAGCATGTGCTGGAGGATGTCCAGTATCAGCTATATCTGCTGAGTAATTAAGTTATCGAAAGAGTCCGAATGGACTCTTTTTTTTTTACTTTTTAGGAGGACGTATTCATGTATAATGAGATAGATTTACATCATATGAATTTTGATGATGCTCTTAGAGTATTTATTACAAAGTATAACTCCTTGTATAAAAGAGGAGAAAGAAGAGAGATTATGGTAATACATGGGTATGGTTCAAAATTTTTAGATAGTACTCCTGTAATAAGAACTAAAATAAGAGAGTATTTTCAAAGAAATAGAGATTGTGTTAAGATGAGATTGGATATGAATCCAGGAGTTACCTATGTTATGCCATTAAAACCCCTACCTTTACCTAAGAAAAAGAAAAGATAGTACTTTAAAAAAATGGAGTAAAGTTGTATAATTTAAAGAAATGATTAGGAGAACACTATGTATATAAAAACTAAAAAAGATATAGGTGAAAAAGAAAAAAAAGAGATTTTAAATTTTCTTCAAGATAATAAACTTGGAAGTATTATTTTAAAAGAGTGTGATTACTATAAAATAGGAATAATTGGGGACAAAAAAAATGTTGATTTAGATAGATTATTATCCTTTGACGGAGTAGATGAGTTAGTTTCAATAGGAAAGAGCTATAAGTTTGTAAGTAGAGAGTTTAAACCAGAGGATACAGTAATAGATATAAAAGGGAGAAAAATAGGGGGAGGAAACTTCCTTATGATGGCAGGACCATGTGCTATTGAAAGTAGAGAATCTATATTTGAAATAGCTGAAAGAGTTAAAAAAGCTGGAGCCCAAGTACTAAGAGGGGGAGCTTTTAAGCCAAGAACTTCTCCATATGATTTCCAAGGACTAGGAGAAGAGGGATTAAGATATATGAGAGAGGCAGCAGATAAATATGATATGTTGGTAGTAACGGAAGTTATGGATGCCAGTGATATCCCTTTAATAAGCAAATATGCTGATATATTCCAAGTTGGAGCAAGAAATATGCAAAACTTTTCTCTTCTAAAAGCTTTAGGAAAGTGTGGGAAGCCAATTCTTTTGAAAAGAGGATTGAGTGCTACAATGAGAGAATTACTTATGGCAGCAGAATATATAGTTGCTTATGGAAATAGAGAAGTTATACTTTGTGAAAGAGGGATAAGAACCTTTGAAACTATAACAAGAAATACAGTTGATATAAATGCAATTCCTCTATTAAAGGAGAAATCTCATCTTCCTATAATTATAGATGCTAGTCATGGGACAGGAAGACGTAGTTTAGTTGAGCCTGTAACCCTTGCTGGAACTATAGCTGGAGCAGATGGGGCTATGGTTGAGGTACATGAGAATCCAGAGTGTGCAACATCAGATGGAATGCAGTCTCTATACTTTAATGAGTTTGAAAAATTAATGAGAAATCTTAAAAAAGTTTTAAAATTGAGAGATGAGTTGGAGTAGTTATGTTTTTAGATAAAGATAGGTATGTAGAGTTGAGTGAATGGAAGAGTTTAGGAGTAGCTGCTATATATACCAAAAAAAATTATGGAGATATTAGAGAGTTAGATAAAGAGAAAATTTTATCTGATTTCTCATTAGAAGGAAAATATTTAGTTTCTGGATTTCAGACTCATAGTGATAATATAGCTATAATAGATAGTTTAGAAAAATTATATTTTGAAGATACAGATGGTTTTATAACAGATAGAGATGATGTTGTAATTCTTACTAAATATGCAGATTGCTTACCAATATATTTTTATGATGCTAGAAAAGATGTAATAGGAGCAGTACATTCAGGGTGGCAGGGAAGCTATAAAGAGATTGGAAAAAAAGCTATAGAACTTATGATTAAAAGATATGGTTGTGAACTAAAAGATATTAAAATTGCTTTTGGTATTGGAATTTCTCAAAAAAATTATGAAGTAGGTAGAGATTTTTTTGAGAAATTTAGAGCTAAATTTTCATCAAATATAGTAGATAAAAGTTTTAAAGAGATAAATGGGAAATTTTATTTTGATAATCAGAGATTTGTTTATGAAAATTTACTAGAGCTGGGTATACCAAAAGAGAATATTATAACAAATGATAGATGTAGTTACGATGAGGAGTTTCATTCTTATAGAAGAGATAGAGAAATATCTGGTAGAAATGGAGCTTTAATATATAAGTTATAAAAATTTTAAACCCCTTAAGAGTTAGATATAATTCTTAAAGGGTTTTTATATTTTATAATTAAATGATTACTCTACTTTTTAGGTTCAAATACGAAATCCTTAGTAAAATAAACCTTAATATTTTTATTTTTGTAATATATTGGATTAAATTTCCATTGTTTTAGAGCTTTTTGAACTTCATCATCAAAACCAAATTTTTTATGAGATTTAGTGATTTCAATTTTCTCGATTTCTCCATTTAATCCAACTAAAAATCTAGCTGAAACAACAACTTTATTTCTATATTTTATTCTTTCAGCTTGAATAGGATAACTAGGATCAATCTGTTTTGCTATTTGATAGTAAATTCCTTCAGATGAACCAGCAGTCCAAACTCCATCAGTTCCAATTGAAAAATTTCCGTTAGTAGCTAGATTTTCATCTACATTAGCACTATCTACTGTATTAGCTACATTTTCTACTGGAGGAGTAATTGGTTGCTTTAAAGGAATTTGCTTTTCTATATTCTCTTTTGGTTTCTTTTTCTCTTTTTTCTTCTTATCTTTTATTTTACTTTTTACTTCTGGTTTAATTATCTCTTTTTTAGGTATCTCTTTTACTTCAGGTTTGCTCTCTTCAATTTTTGGTTGCGGTGGAAGTGGAGCAGGATTAACTTTTGGGGCTTTAATTGTTCTTACTTGAACAGATACTGGCCCTATTGGGCCAGGAGAACCCTGAATTAAAGGAGTATCTCCTTTAACTTGTGAAGTTTTAACTATAAATAGTGCAAGATGTATAAGGATAGCAATAATAAAGAAATAAATAATATTGATTTCGCCTTTTTTTCTATTACTCATAGAAATTTATTCCTAAATTTTCTACACCGCAATTTTTTACTTTTGCTACAGTATCAATGATAATCTGATATTTAAGATCTTTATCACCAGATATTGTAACTTCCTTAACTCCGTTTAAGATATTTGGAAGATTATTTATATCAATAGGCTCACTTTTACCATTGATATTTATAAAATAGTTCTCATTTTTATCTATGATAATCTCGATACTTTTATTATCTTCAGACTTTGTAGTAACATTGGCACTAGGAAGATCAATATCAATTCTTCCATATTTATCAAAAGTAGTTGATACCATAAAGAATATAATAAGTAAAAATACTATATCAATAAACGGGGTCATATCCATAGGAGTAACTCCTCTTTTTTTTCTGAATCTTCCCATAGTATCACCTATTTTTTACCTGTAAAAATATTTATAATTATAGTAGTTATTTTATCAATATCCCCCTCAGCATTCTCTATTTTTTTAGAAAATATATTATAAGCAAATACTGTAGGAATAGCAATAAATAATCCACTAGCAGTAGTAATAAGAGCTTCTGATATCCCACCAGCGACGATAGTAGGGTCTCCAGCTCCAAATGTAGCTAGATTTTTAAAAGCTTTTATCATACCAGTAACTGTCCCTAGCAATCCAACCATAGTAGCAGTGTTACCAATAAGTCCTAATAGATGTAATCTTTTTTCAAGAGCACTAATCTCATCGAAAGCAATCTCTTTTAAAAGTTGATCATAGTAGTGGAAATCTCTATTTTTTTCACAACGACTTAAAAATCCTTTAACTACATATCCAACAGAGTTTTTTTCTTTATCACATATAGAGATAGCTTTGTCAATATCTCCATTTTGAACTTCTCTAATTACATCTCTTTCAAAGTTTTTATTATGGTTTCTCTCTCTTTTGAAAAAGAAAAAGGCTCTATCTAAGATAATAGTTAAAGCAGTAATAGACATCAGTAAAAGAAGCCACATTAATGGACCTCCAGCATTCATATAGTACATCATAATAAGTTATCCTCCTTAAAATCTCTTATATCTAAAATTTAGTTTTACAAAATAATTTTAAAAAAATTAGGATACTTATTTTATAAGTATCCTAAAAGATAATACTATTATTTTACAAAAAAGTCAAGTTCAAAAAATTTTTTGATTATATATTTTGCTAAACAAACTAAAATAGATATCCTAAATATAGTTCAAACAGAGGAGAAGAGGTATCTATATTATTTGAAACCATAAATGACATAGGACCTAAGAAGGTATCCCAACCAATTCCTCCACCATATCCGTACTCTTTATCTTTCCAAAGTTCTGTTTTTCTTTGAAAAGATAGGTCCGCATTAGAATAGGTTAAAATATTATAAGTAGCTAATAGGTAGAGTGTATTTGTAAGATTATATTTCATACCAATAGATCCAATATAAAACTCATCACTATATCTTCCCATAATTGGTAATCCGGTGAAAGAGTAACTTATTTCAGAGTTTTTACTTCCCCCTATTCTAAAGAGTTTTGTATTTTCAAGAGAGTCACTTGAAATTTTTCCTAAGCTTCCACCTAAAGATAGAGAGAATTTGTTTGTCATAGGAAAATTAAATGAGAAAACTCCAGAAAAACCGTTATAGTTACTTTCTTTCTTAATCTCTTCACTTGTAAAAGCTTGGATCAGGAAGGTACTTCCGCTAGAAGGAAAAGCCTTATTATCTAAGGTATCAAAATAGATAAAAGGTTTTAAATATGCAAACTGATTATTTCCTTTAAAATCTGAGTAGCTTTGATCCCCTTCATAATATCTAGTAGAGTAATTTTCATATCCTAATTTAAGTCCCATTGCTGTACTATTAGAAAATGTACTACCTAAAGTAAATTCAGTAGTAAAGATTTCATTCTTATAAGTAGATACTTTATCTCCATCTTTGAATATAAAAAGAGGAAAGTTTTTATACCCAATATCAAAAGAGCCTAAAATCTTAAAATCTCCTATTTCGTAGAAATAAACATTATTTAAAAATACTTTTGGATATTTTGAAAGTTCTGCAGTAAGAGTATAGTTTTGTGTCCAAACACCAAAGTTTGGAATAGTTGTAGCTATTTTTACAGAGGCACCATATTCAGAAATATAGTTTAGAGAGGTTCCAATGTTGATGCTATCCTTCTCTTTTATAGTAAAAAGAATATTTTCACCATCTACCTCATAGTAAACCTTTTCTACATAGGGAATAGAGTATATTTTTTTAGTCCAAAGTTCTAAATCCTCTTTTGTATAAGTTTTATTGCTGACATTTGGTGAGAGATTTTTTACTTTTCTCTCTGTCAAAATTGAGTTTCCAGAAAGAGTTACTTCTGATATTTTAAATTTTTTCTCTTTTAAAGCTCTCTCCTTTTGATTTTCAAACTCTTTATCAAAAGTTAGATTTTTAAGAAGATAATCAAATTGATGAGTAGCAATAATTCCCTCATCGACTAAAGAGGAAAGGTTAGAAAAATCAATCGTATTATGCTCTTTTACATTTGGTACTATTAAAATATCAGCTATTTTCTTTTGAAATTCAGTATTTTTGGTACCATTATAAGTAGATATTTTATCAAGTACAGCTATAACACTGGAATTACTTCCAATTTTAGAAGAGTCTGCTCCAATATCTACGGCAATAACTATATCTGCTCCCATATCTAAAGCGACATCAACAGGAAGATTACTTGTTACTCCTCCATCAACATAGTAATTTTCACCATCTTGGACTGGTTCTAAAAAACTTGGAATGGCCATACTTTTAAAAGTAGCAAGGGCAAGATCACCACTACCTACTACAACCTCTTCACCACTATTTAAATTAGTTGTAATAGCTCTATAGGGAATAGGAAATTCATCAAAGTTTTTAATTTTTTCAGCCCGACTAAATATACTTTTTAGTTGTAGGTATATGTACTCACCATTTAAAAATCCCATAGGAAGGGATAGATTCATATCTTTATCAATACTTACCTTAAATGGATATTTTTCATTTATAAATTTATCTTCAATATTTCTTAAATTTCTATCTTTGTTATTATTCATCAATGAGAAAAAATTCATATCTAGTATAGTTTTTTCGATTTCCTCTGGAGAGTAACCTATGGAATACATAGCTCCAATAATACTTCCAGCACTTGTACCAACAACAAAGTCTATAGGAATTTTATACTCCTCTAATACTTTTAGAACTCCAATATGAGCAGCTCCCTTTGCACCACCACCACTTAAAACAAGAGCAATCTTTGGACGTGTATTAGATTTGCCAGTAGTAATTTCTTCTGAATTAATTTTTGATATTTTTTCTTTTAAATTTTCTAAAGCATATTTTTTCTCCATAAGAATTTCAATCTCTTTATCTATTGCAGATATTCGTTCATTTTTACTTTGATATCCATCTGCAAAAATAGAGATAGAGATAAAAAGAAAAAATAATAGTTTATACAACATATAACCTCCTAAAATATATAGCTAAATAATAATAAATATGTTAACATTATATCATGAAAAGGAGGAGCTAAATAATTTTAATTTAAGAAAAATATCTAAAAAGGAGAGGGATATGAGATTGAAAAGTTTGATAATACTTTTTTCTATACTTGTATTAGGGTGTAGTAATAATCAAGTAAAAGAAGAAAAACTCGTTACAATACAAGAGGAAAGAGAGTATTTGAAAAAGTATGGAGAAACACTTTCATTAGAAGAGATCTTAGAAATAGCGAAAGAGAGAAATCTAGATCTAAGAATAAAGGGGTTAGAAAGAGAGATAGCCACTTTGGACAAAAAAATAGCTTTTGGAAACTTTTTACCTACTATTACTTTAGGAGGAAGTTATACAAGATTAAATGACGAAATCGACATTGAGATGGATCTTAATATGCCAACACTTCCAATTCCAGGGTTATCCTTACCGTCAAGTCTTCAAACTAAGCTGATAGATAAAAGTTTTTATACAACTGGTGTAGCTGCTCAGATACCAATATTTGTGCCATCTACTTGGTATCTATATAGTGCTATGAAAAAAGGAGAAAATATCAGCCAGTTAGCAGAGAGCTTAGCCAATAAGATGTTACAACTTCAAGTTATGAGTGAATATTTTTATATACTAGCTTTAGAATCTGAGAGTGAAACACTTAATAATAGTTTAAAGTCTACCTTGGAATTGGAGAAAAAGGTGGAGACATCTTTAAAGGTTGATGGGGTATTGGAGTGGGAACTTCAAAAGGTACAGGCCTTTGTAGAAAGTCAAAGGATAGCTTTAAATAAGAATCAAAGGGATTTAAGAATAGCAAAGATGGCTCTTAAAAGAACTCTTAATTTAAATTTACAAGAGGATATAGAGATTGAGAAAATAGAAGTAGATGAGGTATCACTGCCACCATTAGAGGATTGTGTATATAAAGCTCTCAATGGAAATGAGATTTTACAAATAACAGAAAAGGGAAAAGAGATAAGTGAGGATTTAAAGAAGATAGCTATTACCAATTTTTTACCTAAGATAGTACTAGGAGGAGGTTATATTAATAATAGTAACCAAACTCTTGTAGATCCAGATTTTTTATATGGAAACGTAACTGGAGTAATAAGTATTTTCAATGGATTTAAAAATATAAATGAGTATAAGAAAGCTGTGAGAAGAGAGAAAATTGGAGAATTAACTTTAGAGAAACAGTTTATGACTACTGTATTAGAAGTGACAAAAGCCTATGAAAATGTAAAAACTTCAGGTGAGTTATTGAGAATGGCAAAATTAAATTATGAAGCTGAAAAGGGAAAATTAAATCAAAGAAAAGTGGAGAGAAAAGTAGAGATGATAGGAGATGAAGAGTACTATCAAGCTCTAGCTGAGTATAATGAAGCTTTGAGTTTAAAAGAAAAGGCACAGTATCAGTATGAGATGGCTCTAGGAGCTTTGAGTATAGCTATGGGTGAATCACCATTTAGAGGAGGAAACTAGGAATATGAAATTTAAAGTAATAGTAACTATTTTAGCAGTTATGATGTTAGGATGTGAAAAAGAGAGTAAGGAGATGATTAGACCTGTTCAAACAGCAGAAGTAATATCTCTTCCACAAAAGTTAAGTTTAGAGTATCCGGCTATTGTAATATCAGAACATGAAACATTGCTAGCCTTTAGGGTTGCAGGAGCTATTGAAAAAATGGAGGTAGAAGTTGGAAGCTTCGTTAAAAAAGGTGATGTGATAGCTCAAATGGATAGAAGGGATTATGAGGTTCAATTAAAAGCCTTTGAAAGTAAGAGTAAGGTAGCAAAAAATGCCTATGAATCAGCTAAGGCTGTGGCTGAAAATGCTAAAAAACAGTATCAAAGGGTAGAGGTTTTATATAAAGAAAAAGCAATTCCAAAGAAGAGTTATGATGAAGCTCTGGCAGGAGTAAAGGCAGCAAGTGCTGGAGAGCTAGCTATGTTATCTCAATATCAAGAAGCTTTACAGGGAGTAGAGAATTGTAAAAATCAATTAAAAGATACAGAGTTAAGAGCTCCTTATGATGGATATATTAGTAAAAAATTTATGGGAGAGGGTGGAGTTGTAGGGGCTGGAATACCAGTTGTGGCAATCTCCTCTGAAAATAGTAAGCAAGTGAGAATAAATGTATCTGAAAGAGATATAAAGGGAATTGAAAGTGGAACGGGAGAGTTTATTTTTAATGGTAAGCACTATAAATTAAGTATAGCAGAGATAGGAAAAGTAAAGGGTATTGGAAAAATGACTTACCCAGTAACATTTAATTTTTTAGAGAAAAATAATGGACTTTTAATAGATACAGTTGGAATGGTAAAACTTGAAAGTGATACTCAAGGAAGAAATGAGGTAACTATACCAGTAGAAGCGATCTTTGAAAGAGATGGAAAAAGTAGGGTATGGGTATATTCAAATGGTAAGGTAACAAGTAAAGAGGTGGAGATGATAGCTCCATATGATAATGGAAAGATAATTGTATCCGGAGTAGAGGTTGGAGATAAGGTTGTGACTAGAGGGGTACATGAGTTAAGTGAGGAGCAAAAAGTAAATGAGTTACCACCATTTACTGACACAAATATTGGACAAGTATTATAGGGGGAGAATATGAAATTTATAGATTACTCAATAAAAAATACAGTAGTTGTAAGATTCTTAGTTTTCCTCTTAGTGATAGGAGGAATATTTTCCTACAACAGATTAGGTAAATTAGAGGATCCAGAATTTAAGATAAAGGAAGCTCTAGTAATAACACTATATCCAGAGGCAGATGCACATACTGTAGAGTTACAGGTAACAGATAAGATAGAGGAGGCAGTAAATAAACTTCCAAATATAGATTATATTCAATCTGTATCTAAGCCGGGATATTCTGAAGTTAAGATAAAACTAGATGAGGGGTTATCAGCAAAAGAGGTAGATCAATATTGGGATAATTTAAGGAAGAAGGTAAATGATGCCAAGTTATCACTTCCATTGGGAACAATATCCCCTATTGTTTTAGATGATTATGGTTCTGTCTATGGAATGTTTTTAGCTGTAACTAGTGATGGCTATACACACTCAGAACTACAAAAGTATACAGAATATATTACTAAAGAGTTGAACTCTTTATCAGGTATCAATCAAGTAGCTATTTTTGGAAAAACAAGTGATGCTATAAATGTGATAATAGATAGAGAGAAGATTAGTTCAATGGGACTAAATACTAAGATAATAGCTACTACTCTACTTAGTGAAAACTTAATCTCTGGTGGTGGAGTAATTGATTATGGAGATTTGAGAGTACCAATAAGGTTTAATAATGATATAAAGAATTTAGATGATTTAGGAGAATTAATAGTTTTTTCAAAAAAATTTCCTGATGGTAGCAATCAAATAGTAAGACTAAAAGATATAGCAACATTAGAAGAGGGGTATGTAGAGCCAATTAGTCAAAAAATGTATTTTAATAATAAGATGGCTATGGGAATATCATTATCTCCAGAGAAGGGAACAAATGTTGTAAAAACTGGTGAGAAGATAGATAAAAAAATAGAAGAGATCAAAGAGAAATTACCAGTTGGGATAAACGTAGAGAAAGTGTATTATCAACCAGAATTGGTAACAACAGCAATTAATAACTTTGTAGTAAATCTTATTCTATCAGTTGTTACAGTGGTTGGAGTTTTACTTTTTACTATGGGAATGAGAAGTGGATTGATAATAGGAAGTGGATTAGTACTATCTATTCTAGGAACTCTAGTATTTATGTATGGTATGAATATAGATATGCAGAGAGTTTCATTGGGTTCATTTATTATAGCTATGGGAATGTTAGTAGATAACTCGATTGTTATAGTTGATGGAGTACTTGTAAGAAGAAGTAAGGGAATGGGTATGGAGGAAGCGTTGAAGGAGTCAACTTATAAGCCAGCTATTCCACTACTTGGAGCAACTCTTATAGCGGCAATTGCATTTTTACCAGGAGCAACTATGCCAACATATGTGGGTGAGTATGTAAGCTCATCTTTCTGGGTTATTGGTATATCATTACTACTAAGTTGGGTACTATGTCTTACTCAGACTCCTGTATACTGTAAGCTTTATCTTGAAGGAGGAAAGGTTACAACAGAGAGTGAGAGAGAGAAGAAATTTTATAAAAAGGCTAAAAGTTTTCTGATTTTACTTTTGAATAAAAGAAAGTTAGTGTTATCAATACTTTTAGGTGTTTTTATAGGAAGCTGTTTACTATTTATAGCTATTCCTAAAACTTTCTTCCCTGACTCAGATAAGAGAGGATTTACTATAAATATGTGGGCACCTGAGGGAAGTAAAATAGAGGTAATAGAGGAAGCTAGTGAGAAATTAAGAGATTATCTTTTACAAGATGAGGAAGTAGTTAATATAACTAGTACTATAGGGGCTTCACCATCTAGATACTATACAGCAACTATACCAGAGATGCCAAATACATCTTTTGCTCAACTTATACTAAACGTAAAAAAGGTAAAAGATGTAGAGAGAGTAGGAGCAAAGGCAGTAGAGTTTGCAAATAAAAATATAGCTGGAGTAACAGTAAGTGTGAAGAAATATCCGAATGGAGTACCAGCACAATATCCAATAGAAATTGCATTTTCTGGACCAGATCCACAAATACTAAGAGACTTAGCTCAAGAGGCTACAGAGATAATGAAAACATCTCCGAGAGCTTTAAATGTAAAAAATAACTGGAGAAACAAATTACTAGCTTGGGAAGCTGATTACTCTCAAGTTAAAGGAAGAAGAGCTGATATATCTCCAATAGATCTAGGAACAGGAGTTATGAGAAGTGGAGAGGGAATGCCAATAGGTAAGATAAAACAGGATAGTAAGCAGGTTACAGTTTTATTAAAAGAGAGAGGAAAAGAGGGAAAAAATCAGTTAACTAATATAGAGCAGACTCCGATCTGGGGATTGAGTTTAGAATCACAACCGCTATCAGCTGTAACAAATGGAGGAAAATTTGTATTTGAAGAGGGAGAAGTTTGGAGAAGGGATAGAGTTAGAACTATAACTGTTCAGTGTGATGTTCCAGTAGGAGTGGCTGCAGAAGATGTTAGAAAAGAGTTTAAATCTAAGATAGAGGAGATAAAACTTCCAAAGGGATATAAGATGTTTTGGTTAGGAGAAGCTCATGAACAGGAGAAAAATAATATGGCGATAGCTATGGCAACTCCAATACCAGCAATGCTTATGTTTATAATATGTGTACTTCTTTTTGGAAATATAAAGACTCCTATTTTAATAAGTATAACACTTCCTCTTGCTATAATCGGAATAGCTCCAGGGTTATTTATAACAGGTAAGAGTTTTGGGTTTATGTCAATAATAGGTGCTCTTTCTCTAACTGGAATGATGATTAAGAATATGATAGTTATGATGGATGAAATTAACTATGAGATGGATGTATTGAAAAAAGATAAGTTCTTAGCTTTAGTGGATTCAGCTGTAAGTAGAATAAGATCAGTAGGACTTGCTGCACTTACAACTATATTTGGAATGATTCCACTACTTTGGGATCCACTATATGGAGATATGGCAGCTACAATAATTTTTGGATTATTTGCCTCTACAATGCTTACTTTATTTATTTTCCCAGTAATATATGGAACAATAAATAAGATCTATCCTAAAGAAACAATCAATGAGTAAGAAATTTATCAGTAAGTATATAAAAGTATGATATAATAGATAGGATAACAAAAATTTATTGAAAGGATAGTTAGAGATGGCACTTTTACAAGTTAATGATTTATATATGGGATTTTCTGGAGAAACACTATTTAAAAATGTTAGTTTCTCTGTAGATGAAAAGGATAAGATAGGGATAATTGGAGTAAATGGGGTTGGAAAGTCAACTTTAATAAAGATACTTATAGGACTTGAGTATGATGAGGTAGACCCTGCTACAAATCAAAGAGGAACAATAGCAAAGAAAGGTGGCTTAAAAATAGGCTACCTTTCTCAAAATCCAAATTTAAATAAAGAGAATACTGTATTTGAAGAGTTGATGACTGTATTTGATAATCTTAGACAGGATTATCACAGAATTCAAGAGCTGAATATAATATTAGCTGAAAATTTAGATGATTTTGATAAAACTATGGAAGAGCTAGGAAAAATAACAGCTAGATATGAGCAAAATGAAGGATATGCTGTTGAATACAAAGTAAAGCAGATTTTAAATGGACTGAGTTTATCAGAAAACTTATGGAATAGTAAGGTTGGAGACCTGTCTGGAGGGCAGATGTCAAGGGTAGCTCTAGGAAAGATACTACTTGAAGAGCCAGAGCTTTTAATACTAGACGAGCCTACAAACCACTTAGATTTAAATGCAATAGAGTGGCTTGAAAAGATGTTGAAGGATTATAAAAAAGCTGTAATGGTAATTTCCCATGATGTGTATTTTTTAGATAATGTAGTAAACAGAGTATTTGAAATGGAAGGAAAAACATTAAAAACTTATAATGGAAACTATACAGATTATACTATTCAAAAGGAAGCTTATATTACTGGTGCTGTAAAAGCTTTTGATAAAGAGCAAGATAAGATAAGAAAAATGGAAGAGTTTATCAGAAGATATAAGGCAGGGGTAAAATCTAAACAGGCTAGAGGAAGAGAAAAGATTTTAAATAGAATGGAAAAGATGGAAAACCCTGTAATCAGTAGAAAGAATATGAAGTTGAAGTTTGAAACTGATTTAACTAGTGTAGACCTAGTATTAAGAATAAAAGATATGTCAAAATCTTTTGAAGGAAAAAAAATATTCTCTAATATAAATCTAGATGTATATAGAGGGGATAGAGTAGGAATAATAGGAAAAAATGGTGTAGGAAAATCAACACTTCTTAAGATAGTAAACTCACTTGAAACAGCTTCTAGTGGAGAGTTTAAAATTGGAGATAGAGTAAAGATTGGTTACTATGACCAAAACCACCAAGGGTTAAATCTAAATAGAACTATTATAGAGGAGTTAATGTATAATTTTACACTGAGTGAGGAACAAGCAAGAAATATATGTGGTGGTTTTCTATTTAGTGAAGATGATGTATATAAAGAGATAAAAAGCTTAAGTGGTGGAGAGAAGACAAGGGTTGCTTTTATGAAACTGATGTTAGAAAAGCCAAACTTCTTAATATTAGACGAGCCTACTAACCACTTAGATATATATTCAAGAGAGATATTAGAGGAAGCTTTAGAGGATTATACAGGAACAATATTAGTGGTATCTCATGATAGAAACTTCCTAGATTGTGTTGTAAATAGTATATATGAGATAAAAAAAGATGGAGCTGTTATGTTTAAAGGAGATTATAATAGCTATCTACAACAGAGAGATGGAGTAAAGGAAAAGGATGAGAGTAAGGATAAGGCAGTGCTTAGCTATGAAGAGCAAAAAAGAAATAAAAATAGAATCTCATCTCTTGAGAAAAAAATAGTTAAAGCTGAAGAAACACTAGCCAAGCTTGAAGAGAAAAAAGCTTTAAAAGAGGAAGAGTATAATGAAGCTGGAAGGGTAAATGATTTGGATAAGCTTCTTACTATTCAAAAAGAATTGGAAGATTTTGATATGGAGATAATGACAGTTATGGAAGAGTGGGAAAGTCTAGAAGAGGAATTAAAATCTCTAAGAGGAGAAGCTTAGAAAAATAAAGGAAAATTAAAAAAACTCTTTATAATTTTTAAAAATTATGATATAATAAGAAGGATTTATAAAATGTAGCTATATTTTTATTGACTTTTTGGTAATAAACCATTATAATATTCAAGTTATAATAATTAAAATAATATAAAAAAATTAGGAAGGAGGGTAAAATGCCTACTTTAAGTCAATTAATAAAAAATGGTAGAGACACTCTATCAGAAAAGAAAAAATCACCAGCATTACAAGGAAACCCACAAAGAAGAGGAGTTTGTGTAAGAGTTTATACTACTACACCTAAGAAACCTAACTCAGCTTTAAGAAAGGTTGCCAGAGTAAAATTAACTAACGGAATCGAAGTTACTTGTTACATTCCTGGAGAGGGACACAACTTACAAGAGCACTCAATCGTACTTGTAAGAGGAGGAAGAACAAAAGACTTACCAGGGGTTAGATATAAAGTTATAAGAGGAGCTTTAGATACAGCTGGAGTTGCTAAGAGAAAACAATCAAGATCTAAATATGGAGCTAAAAAAGCGTAATTATAGGGAGGTGAACAGTTAAAAATGTCAAGAAGAAGAGCAGCAGTAAAAAGAGATGTACTACCTGATTCTAGATATTCTGATAAGGTGGTAACTAAAGTTATCAACTCAATCATGTTAGATGGTAAAAAAGCAATAGCAGAAGGAATATTCTATTCAGCTATGGATTTAATAAAAGAGAAAACTGGTCAAGAGGGGTACGATGTATTTAAACAAGCTTTAGAAAACATCAAACCACAAATCGAAGTTAGATCAAGAAGAATCGGAGGAGCTACTTACCAAGTACCAGTAGAAGTTAAAGCAGATAGACAACAAACTTTAGCTATCAGATGGTTAACTCTTTATACAAGACAAAGAAAAGAGTATGGTATGATCGAGAAGTTAGCAGCAGAATTAATCGCAGCAGCTAACAACGAAGGAGCTACTATTAAGAAGAAAGAAGATACATATAAAATGGCAGAAGCTAACAGAGCTTTCGCACACTATAAAATCTAATTATTCTGTATAGAATGTTATAATCCGTTTTAAAAAATTCGAGGAGGAAATTTTAATGGCTAGGAAAGTTTCATTAGATATGACTAGAAACGTTGGAATCATGGCTCATATCGACGCAGGAAAAACTACTACTACTGAAAGAATCCTATTCTATACAGGAGTAGAACATAAATTAGGAGAGGTTCACGAAGGTGGAGCTACAATGGACTGGATGGAACAAGAGCAAGAAAGAGGTATCACAATTACTTCAGCTGCTACAACTTGTTTCTGGAGAGGTCACAGAATAAATATAATAGACACACCAGGACACGTGGACTTTACAGTAGAGGTTGAAAGATCTCTAAGAGTTCTAGACGGTGCGGTTGCAGTTTTCTCAGCAGTTGACGGGGTACAACCTCAATCAGAAACTGTATGGAGACAAGCTGACAAATATAAAGTACCAAGAATCGCATTCTTCAACAAAATGGATAGAATTGGTGCTGACTTTAATATGTGTGTAAACGATATTAAAGAAAAATTAGGAGCAAATCCTGTACCTATTCAATTACCAATCGGAGCAGAAGATAACTTCGAAGGAGTAGTTGACTTAATAAAAATGCACGAAGTAGTATGGCCAGTTGACTCAGACAACGGACAAAACTTCGAAATAAGAGAAATCAGAGCAGAATTAAAAGATCAAGCTGAAGAATTAAGACAACACATGTTAGAATCAATCGTTGAAACTAGCGACGAGTTAATGGAAAAATTCTTTGGTGGAGAAGAAATTTCTGAAGAAGAAATCAGATCTGCTTTAAGAGTTGCTACAATAGAAAACGTAATCGTTCCAGTAACTTGTGGAACTGCGTTCAAAAATAAAGGAGTTCAAGCATTACTTGACGCTATCGTTGATTACATGCCAGCTCCAACAGACGTTGCAATGGTAAAAGGAACAGATATGAAAGATCCATCTATCGAAATAGATAGAGAAATGTCTGACGAAGCTCCATTCGCAGCTCTAGCATTCAAAGTTATGACTGACCCATTTGTTGGAAAGTTAACATTCTTTAGAGTATATGCTGGAATAGTAGAGAAAGGATCATATGTTCTAAACTCTACAAAAGGTAAAAAAGAAAGAATGGGAAGAATTCTTCAAATGCACGCTAACAAAAGAGAAGAAATCGATGCAGTTTACTGTGGAGATATTGCTGCAGCAGTAGGATTAAAAGAAACTACTACGGGAGATACTCTATGTGCTGAAGATGCACCAATCGTTCTTGAGAAAATGGAATTCCCAGAACCAGTTATCTCTGTTGCTGTTGAGCCAAAAACAAAAGCAGACCAAGAGAAAATGGGAATCGCTTTATCAAAACTTGCTGAGGAAGACCCTACATTCAAAGTTAAAACTGATGAAGAAACTGGACAAACTATCATTTCAGGAATGGGAGAACTTCACCTTGAAATCATCGTAGATAGAATGAAGAGAGAATTCAAAGTTGAATCTACAGTAGGTAAACCACAAGTTGCTTATAGAGAAACAATACTTGGAACAACTGACCAAGAAGTTAAATATGCAAAACAATCTGGAGGAAGAGGACAATACGGACACGTTAAAATTATCCTTGAGCCAAACCCAGGAAAAGAATTTGAATTTGTTAACAAAATTACTGGAGGAGTTATCCCTAGAGAATATATTCCTGCAGTTGAAAAAGGATGTAGAGAAGCTCTTGAAAGTGGAGTTGTTGCAGGATATCCAATTGTTGACGTAAAAGTAACATTATACGATGGATCATACCACGAAGTTGACTCGTCAGAAATGGCGTTCAAAGTTGCTGGATCAATGGCTGTTAAACAAGCTGCAGCAAAATCTAACCCAATCATTCTTGAACCAGTATTCAAAGTAGAAGTAACTACTCCAGAAGAGTACATGGGAGATATCATCGGAGACTTAAACTCAAGAAGAGGAATGATCGGTGGAATGATCGATAGAAATGGTGCTAAGATCATAACTGCTAAAGTACCTTTATCAGAAATGTTCGGATATGCAACTGACTTAAGATCTAAATCTCAAGGAAGAGCTAACTACTCAATGGAATTTGCTGAGTATACACAAGTGCCAGCTTCAATCCAAAAAGCTATTCAAGAACAAAGAGGAAAGTAATAATCTTTGTTGATTATAAAATAAAAATAAATAAGGTTGGTGCCTAGCACCAACCACAACTAATAATAAATTTAAAAAACCTTAGGAGGAGAATTTAAATGGCTAAAGAAAAATTCGAAAGAAGCAAACCGCACGTTAACATCGGAACAATCGGACACGTTGACCACGGAAAAACAACAACAACAGCAGCTATCTCTAAAGTATTATCAGATTTAGGACTAGCTCAAA
>JAHLFN010000029.1 GCA_018883725.1 Candidatus Fusobacterium pullicola
GATATTTTTATTAAATATATATTGAACTTTTATATCAATAGAGTATATTCTACAAAGTTATAAAAAAATATTATAAAATTTTATTAACATTTTTCATTAATTATAGTAAAATATATATGAATAACTATTGAAAACTTGAAAGGAATCAGTTGATGAAAAAATATATAATTGAACCAGAGTATGATGGATATGAGATAGGAACATATTTAAAAGAAACTAAAGGATATTCTGGAAGAGGATTGAGAAATTTAGAGATATATCTAAATGGAAAGAGAGTAAAAAATAATAGTAAAAAAGTTAGAAAACTCAATAGACTACATATAAGGGAGAAGGAGAAGGAAACTGGTATAAGACCAATGGATATCCCTATAAAGATAGCCTATGAGGATAAAAATTTACTTTTGATAAATAAAGATCCGTATATAATAGTTCATCCTACTCAAAAGAAAGTAGATAAAACACTAGCCAATGGAGTAGTAAACTATTTTTTACAAACAACAGGAAAAGTTATGGTACCAAGATTTTATAATAGACTTGATATGAATACATCTGGTATAATAATAGTGACTAAAAATGCCTATGCTCAATCCTATTTACAGGAAAAAGGTACTGTAAATAAGTTTTATCAAGCTATAGTTTTGGGAATTGTAGATAGAGATGAGTTTTTAATAGATAGACCTATCGGAAAAATTGGTGATGAACTTAGAAGAGTTGAGCTTCAACCTGAAGATGGTGGACAGAGTGCTCAAACAAAGATAAAAGTTTTAAAAAGATTTCCAGATAAAAATTTAACACTTATTGAGGCTGAGTTACTGACTGGAAGAACACATCAAATAAGAGCACATATGGCATTGGAAGGGTATCCACTATTAGGGGATGAACTTTATGGTGGAAGTGATCCAAGAGCTAATAGACAGATGCTTCATTCATATAAAACAGAGTTTTCTGATGTAGAGACTGGAGAGTTAAAAAGTATAGAAGTTGAGCTACCAGAAGATATGAGAAAACTTCTTGAAATAGAGTAGCGTTCACTCTAGAAAAATATAGTAAAGTTAAATATTACATAGAAAATTGTCTGATTAAAAAATAATCGTAAAAAGATGAAAAATAACTCTAATGAAATTATTATAAAAGAGTTAATTGACAAAAAATTGAACTTGTTATATATTTTATGTAGATAATAAAAAACATAAAATATTTTTACATAGTTAAATAAAAATTTAGGAGGAATAGAAATGGCAGTTAAAGTAGCAATTAACGGATTCGGAAGAATCGGAAGATTAGCATTAAGATTAATGATAGGAAACCCTGAGTTTGAAGTTGTAGCAATCAACGACTTAACAGATGCAAAAACTCTTGCACACTTATTCAAATATGACTCAGCTCAAGGAAGATTCGATGGAACAATCGAAGTAATCGAAGGTGGATTCTCAGTAAACGGAAAAACAATAAAAGTAGTAGCAGATAGAGATCCTAAAAACTTACCATGGGGAGAATTAGGAGTAGACGTAGTTCTTGAGTGTACTGGATTCTTCACATCAAAAGAAAAAGCATCTGCACACTTAGAAGCAGGAGCTAAAAAAGTAGTTATCTCTGCACCAGCAACTGGAGATCTTAAAACTGTAGTTTACAACGTAAACCACAACATATTAGATGGAACAGAAACAGTTATATCAGGAGCTTCTTGTACAACTAACTGTTTAGCACCTATGGCTAAAGTATTAAACGACAACTTTGGAATCGTAGAAGGATTAATGACAACTATCCACGCTTATACAAACGACCAAAATACTCTAGATGCACCTCACGCTAAAGGAGATTTAAGAAGAGCAAGAGCTGCTGCTGCAAACATCGTTCCTAACACAACTGGAGCTGCAAAAGCTATCGGATTAGTAATCCCTGAATTATCTGGAAAATTAGATGGAGCTGCTCAAAGAGTTCCTGTAATAACTGGATCATTAACTGAGTTAGTAACAGTATTAGATAAAAAAGTAACTGTAGAAGAAATCAACGCTGCAATGAAAGCTGCTGCAAACGAATCATTCGGATACACAGAAGAGCAATTAGTATCATCTGATATCGTAGGAATCACTTACGGATCATTATTTGATGCTACTCAAACAAGAGTAATGACAGTTGGAGACAAACAATTAGTTAAAACTGTATCTTGGTATGATAACGAAATGTCTTATACAGCTCAATTAATAAGAACTTTAAAACACTTCGTAGAAATCTCTAAATAATTGATTATTAAATAGAGAAGAACTAAATAGAAATAGAATAGCGGAACTTAAGGGTTCCGCTTTTTTTAAGAATATAAGATTAACGGGAGGCAATCTAAATGGCTAAAAAAATAGTTACAGATTTAAACGTTAAAGGGCAAAAAGTATTAATGAGAGTTGACTTTAACGTACCTATGAAAGATGGAAAAATAACAGATGAAAACAGAATAGTTGCTGCATTACCTACTATAAAATATGTATTAGAAAATGGAGGAAGAGTAATAGCTTTCTCTCACTTAGGAAAAGTTAAAACTGAAGAGGATTTAGCTAAAAAATCTTTAAGACCAGTTGCTGAAAGATTAGCTGAATTATTAGGACAACCAGTTAAATTCATACCAGCTACAAGAGGAGCAGAATTAGAAGCTGCAGTAGCTGAATTAAAAGATGGAGAAATCATGATGTTCGAAAACACAAGATTCGAAGATCTAGATGGTAAAAAAGAATCTAAAAATGATCCAGAATTAGGAAAATACTGGGCTTCATTAGGAGATCTATTCGTAAACGACGCATTTGGAACTGCTCACAGAGCTCACGCTTCAAACGTTGGAATAGCTGCTAATATAGGAGAAGGAAAAACTGCTGCAGGATTCTTAATGGAAAAAGAGATCAAATTCATCGGAGGAGCAGTAGATAATCCTGAAAGACCTCTAGTTGCGATCTTAGGAGGAGCAAAAGTATCTGATAAAATCGGAGTTATAGAAAATCTTTTAGTAAAAGCTGATAAAGTTCTAGTAGGAGGAGCAATGATGTTCACATTCCTAAGAGCTCAAGGTAAAGCTACAGGAACTTCATTAGTTGAAGAGGATAAAATTGATTTAGCAAAAGAATTATTAGCTAAAGCAAATGGAAAATTAGTTCTTCCAATAGATACAGTAGTAGCAAAAGAATTCAACAACGATGCTCCACACAAAACAGTATCAGTTGATGCAATTCCAGCTGATGAAATGGGATTAGACGTTGGACAAGGAACAGTAGAATTATTTGCAAAAGAAATCTCTGGAGCAAAAACTGTTGTATGGAACGGACCAATGGGAGTATTTGAAATGCCTAACTTCGCAAAAGGAACTATCGGAGTTTGTGAAGCTATAGCTAACTTACAAGGAGCTACAACTATCATCGGAGGAGGAGACTCAGCTGCAGCTGCAATAAGCTTAGGATATGCTGATAAGTTTACTCACATCTCTACTGGTGGAGGAGCTTCATTAGAATACTTAGAAGGAAAAGTATTACCAGGAGTAGAATCTATTTCTAATAAATAATTAACTATGTAGTAAAAAAGGATGGCTTTTGCCATCTTTTTTTCTTTAAATATAGTTTTTAGTATTATTAATTAAATTATAAATCATATATTGACATATTGAAATGTATCGATGTATAATTAAAAGAGAAGAATGAAAGGAGAGATATATGCAAAGTTATGAAAATGTTGCAAAAATATTCAAAGCTTTTTGTGATCCTAATAGATTATTAATATTAGAGGTATTAAAGGATGGTGAGCAGTGTGCTTGTAAACTTTTAGAAAAATTGAATATCGGACAACCAACTCTTTCACATCATATGAAGATACTTTGTGATTCAGAGGTTGTAAATAGTGTTAAAATTGGAAAATGGACTCACTATTCTCTTAATAAAAAAAAGTTTGAAGAGGTAAGGAGCATTATAGAGAATATGATATAGTATTATATAAAAAATTAAAAATAGAATACAAGGAGGAATAAAAATGAGTATATTAAAGAAAATATTTGGCGGATGTTCTTGTGGAACAGAGGTGAAAGAGGAACCTAAAGTTCAAGAAACAGCTTGTTCATGTGGAGGAGCATGTCATGAAATAGTTGAAGGAAATAAGATGGAGATTAGAGTTTTAGGACCTGGATGTAAAAACTGCCATACACTTGAGAATAATACTCTAGAAGCTGTAAAAGAACTAAATATTGAGGCAACAATTTCTCATATAACTGACTTTGCAGAGATAGCTAAATATGGGATTATGTCAACTCCAGGATTATGGATTGATGGAAAAGTAGTATCTTATGGGAAAGTGTTATCTAAGGATGATATAAAAAGAATTTTAGAGAAAATAGTTAAGTAATAGAAGCTCCATAAGGAGTTTTTATTTAACAAAATAGATTGATAACTATCAATATAAAAAGGAGAGAATGATGGAAGTTATATTGAAAATATGGGGATTTATACAAAATCAAATATTAGGAATGCAATGGTTAAATTTATTGGTAGGAAATACATTAGAAAAATTGGGATTAGATAGAGATACACATCTATTTGGAGGGGTTCAATTCTTTTTTTATGATGTAATAAAGATAACAATTTTACTATGTTCATTAATATTTTTTATAAGTTATATACAAAGCTATTTTCCACCAGAAAAAAGTAAAAAAATAATAGGAAGATTTAAAGGTATATGGGCAAATATAATAGGAGCACTTTTAGGAACGGTAACTCCTTTTTGTTCATGTTCATCTATTCCACTATTTATAGGTTTTACATCAGCTGGATTACCGTTAGGAGTTACATTTTCTTTTTTAATATCTTCTCCAATGGTAGATTTAGGGTCTTTATTATTGTTAGTAAGCATATTTGGAGTAAAAATTGCAATTCTTTATGTAGTTCTAGGACTTGTAATTGCTGTAGTAGGTGGAACAGTAATTGAGAAACTAAAATTGGAAAATGAGATAGAAGAGTTTATCCGTAATGCTAAAAGTGTGAGTGATATAGAGCTAGATGTTCCAGAGTTAACTATAGCTGATAGAATTAAATTTGCAAAGGAACAAGTCATAGAAACATTTAAAAAAGTTTTTCCATACATACTAGTAGGAGTTGGAATAGGAGCTGCTATACATAATTGGATACCAGAAAACTGGATAATTGGAATTTTAGGAAGCAAAAATCCTTTTGGAGTAATTTTAGCAACTTTAATAGGGATACCAATATATGCAGATATTTTTGGAACTATACCAATAGCAGAGGCACTTTTTGCTAAAGGAGCTAATTTAGGAAGTATTTTATCCTTTATGATGGCAGTTACAACACTGTCTTTACCATCTTTAGTTATGTTACGTAAAGCTATAAAACCTAAGTTATTAAAAGTTTTTGTAGGAATTTGTATTATTGGAATAATAATAGTTGGATATTTTTTTAATGCTATGCAACAATTTATAATATAAATGGGAGTAGGATATGAAGATAGTAGTTATAGGAGCTGTTGCAGCAGGAACTTCAGCAATGGCTAAAGCAAGAAGAAATAGTGAAGATATAGAGATAGTATGTTATACAGCTGGAAAAGATATAAGTTACTCAGGTTGTGGAATACCTTATTATATAGAAGAGGACTATATAACGAGAAAAAACTTGACTCCAAGAGATGTTAAATGGTTTAAAGATAGATTTAATATAGATATTCATATTTCTCATAGAGTTGAAAAAGTAGATGTAGAAACAAAAAAAATTCTGATAAAAAATGAGATTACTGGTGAAGTATTTGAAGATAATTATGATAAGTTAATAGTAGCTAGTGGAGCTAGGGCAAGAGAACTAAAATTTAAAGGGGAAAATATCTTTTATACTAGAAGTATAGAGGATGCAGAGCAAATAAAAAAATTTATTGAGAAAGAGCAACCTAAAACAGCTATAATTATAGGTGGAGGTTTTGTTGGATTGGAGATGGTAGAGAGTATCGTTTCAAGAGGAATACAAACTACACTCATTGAACAGAAGGATAGATTAGGTGGAAGAATAGATAAGGATATCAGTAGAGTATTAGAAAGTTATTTAAAAAGTCAAGGAGTAAATCTTATATTAGAAGATTCTGTTGAAAATATTAATGGTAATAAGATACAAACCATTGGTGGAAAAATATTAGAGGGAGATTTAATAATAGGAGCCATAGGGGTGGTACCAAATACAGACTTTCTAGAAGGAGCGAGGATTGAGCTTAGTAAGGAAAAAGCCATTAAAGTAAATAAATATTTAGAAACAAATGTAAAAGATATCTATGCTATTGGGGATTGTGTACTTTCTTATTTGAGTATAACTGGCGAAGAAATTTATATGCCACTTGGCTCTACTGCTAATAAAATGGGAAGAATTTTAGGAGATAGATTGACTGGTGGGAATTTAGAATTTAAAGGTATACTAGGAACTTCAATATTTAAAGTTTTTAATCTTGTAGTTGGAAAAACTGGATTATCTCAGGAAGAGGCTGAAGAGAGAGGATACAGTATTGAGGTTATACACAATATAAAACCAAATCAGACTGAGTATCTAAAAAGTTCAAGAGAGATGCTGATAAAAGCTATTGCAGATAAAGAGAGTGGGAAATTATTAGGAGTTCAGATAGTTGGTGAAAATGGAGTAGATAAAAGATTAGATGTGTTTGCTACTCTTTTAACTTATGGAGCTACAGTAGATGAATTATTTCATATAGATTTAGCCTATGCTCCTCCCTTTTCAACTACTAAAGATCCAGTAGCCTATACAGGAATGATATTAGATAATGCCATAAATAGAAAAAATAAGATAATAACTCCTGAAAATTTAAAAAGTAATATTTCTCAATATGTGGTATTAGATGTTCGTTCTAAATCACAATATGATAAGGAGCATATAGAAGGAGCTATGAATATTCCTTTAGAAGAGTTAAGAGAAAGAATTGAAGAGCTTCCTAGAACTAAAAAAATAGTAGTTCACTGTAATAAGGGAACTACTGGGAATGCTGCTCAAAATATATTAATAAATAATGGATTTGAAGTATATAATCTTTCAGGAGGATTTAAAAATTATAAAAATTAAAAAAACACTATTTTTATTTAAAAAAATGATAATATTTTTTCAAAAATATGATATAATATTCTTGTGAAAATTTATGATAATAAAGGAGAAAAAGTATGGGAAGATTAGTAGGAACTATATCAAGAGGACTTCGTGCACCAATTATTAAGCAAGGAGATGATATATCTTTATTCACTGTGGATGCTGTTTTAGCTGCAGCTGAATCAGAAAATATCACATTGAGAGATAGAGATATAGTGGCTATTACTGAATCAATAGTGGCTAGAGCTCAAGGAAACTATGCTACAATTGATGATGTTGCAACAGATGTTAAAGAAAAATATGGAGAGAATACAATAGGACTTATATTTCCAATTTTAAGTAGAAATAGATTTTCTGTTTGTTTAAAAGGAATAGCAAAGGGAGCAAAAAAAATAGTTTTAATGTTTAGCTATCCTTCAGATGAGGTTGGAAACCACTTTATTGATTATGATATACTTGATGAAAAGGGAGTTAATCCTTGGACAGATATCTTAACTGAAGCTGAATTTACAGAAAAATTTGGAAATCCTATCCATGAATTTACAGGAGTTAATTATATAGAGTATTACTCTCAATTAATAAAAGAACAAGGAGCAGAAGTTGAAGTTATTTTTGCTAATAACCCTACTGCAATTTTAAAATATACTGACTGTGTATTAAACTGTGATATTCATACTCGTATGAGAACTAAAAAACTATTAAAAAAAGCTGGAGCTAAGATAGTTTATGGAATGGATGAGATCTTAACTAAATCAATAAATGGATCTGGTTATAATGCAGATTACGGATTATTAGGTTCAAATAAAGCAACTGAGGATAGTATAAAATTATTCCCACGTGATTGTAAAGAACTTGTTATAAAGATACAAGAGATGTTAAAGAAAAGAACAGGAAAAAATATAGAAGTTATGGTTTATGGAGATGGAGCATTCAAAGATCCAGTTGGAAAAATTTGGGAACTAGCTGACCCAGTTGTTTCTCCTGGATACACTGCTGGATTAGAGGGAACTCCTAACGAGATAAAATTAAAATACTTAGCTGATAATGATTTAGCTAATTTAAAAGGTGATGAGTTACAAAAAGCAGTTGCAGAAGCTATTAAGAGTAAAGACTCTGATTTAAAAGGACAGATGATAACTCAAGGAACAACACCAAGAAGATTAACAGACTTAATTGGATCTCTTTGTGACTTAACTTCAGGAAGTGGAGATAAAGGAACACCAATTATCTTAATTCAAGGGTATTTTGATAACTATATAGATGAATAAAATTGAAACTATTGCAATCTAAGAAATTAAGATAATTATAAATAATTCAAGAATGACTTTCGTTCAAAGAATAAAGAGCAAGTAGGCTTAGCTCACTAAAAACACAAAACTCGTTTTACTCAAACAGTTGTGTTTTTTAGTGTTTGCTTTCGCTGACTTGCTCTATTTGTTCTTTTCAATCTTCGTCATTCTTGAAATTTATTATATAACTTGTTCTATTAGATTTTTCTTTTTTAAATAGTGAGCTATATATACAAAAGGTGTATCACAAACAGCAACTAAAAACTTCATAAAGTATGTAGTTAAGAAAATTTCAATTAATACCTCTTTAGGATATACTCCATAGAAAGCAATAAGAGTGAAACAAGTATTATCTATAAGTTGACTAACCATAGTACTAGCATTGTTTCTTATCCAAATATGTTTAGGTTCACTATATTTCTTTTTCCAAAACTCATAAGCCCAAATATCATGTGTCTGGGAGATAAGATATGATATTAAGGAAGCTATTACTATTCTAGGCATAAAATCAAATACTCTTTTAACTCCATTAAAAGTAATAATTCCTTCCTCTACATTTGAAGGGGTAAAAGATACAGCAATCTGCATAATCAAAGTCATTGCAATAAGTGAGAAAAAACCTAAATAAACTGCTCTTTGAGCCTCTTTTCTACCATAGTTTTCAGCTAAAATATCTGTAACTAAAAAACCACCAGCGTAGAGTATATTACCTAGAGTAGTTCCAAATCCAAATAAGTCCACTAAAAGAACTACTTGAATATTAGCTAAGATAGTTGAAATTGGTATCCAAGCATAAAGTCCTATTCTTCCAAATTTTTTATAAGCAAAAAGGATTAAACCAAAATTGATAACCAACATACAGAACCAAAGAATCTCGTTTTTTAAAATCATATTCGCCTCCTAAAAATTTAATTTAAACTAGAAAAATAAAAAGAGCAGAAAAACTCCGCTCTTTAAAATAGATAATTATTTTAAAAATTTAGCCTAGTTTTTTATAGATGGTTTGTCTGTGTAGAACATCTCCTTGTAAATCAAGGGTTTATTTAATTTTTTACAGAAAATAGTATATATTAAAAAATATTAAAAGTCAAGTTAAGTTAAATGTAAAGATGAATATAAAATAAATTACTTATAAATTTCACATAGTTGTCATTGAAAAATTGTACTATTATATCATAAATCTTTCCCCAAAATATTTTATATAGATTAGTAAAATAAAAATCCCTTTTTCAAAAAATGAAGAGGGGTTTTTATTTTTTTGTGTTATACTAAAGAATATAAAATTACTCTAAAGGAGGAGTCTAAGGTGGAATATAAAGTTAAAAATGGTTGGAAAAAAGTAACAAATAAAGAGGAGATATTTCTTTTTTCAGAGGAGTATAAAAGCTTTTTAAATATTGGAAAAACTGAAAGAGAGTTTGTTAAAGAGGGAATTAAATTTGTTCAAAGTAAAGGATTTGTAAGTGCTGATACAAAGGATAAATTAGTTCCTGGAGATAAAATATACTATGTAAATAGAGAGAAAAATTTAGTTTTGGCAGTAATTGGAAAAGAGGATATAGAGAAGGGAGTTAACTATGTGGTATCACATATAGACTCACCAAGATTAGATCTAAAAGGAAATCCTCTATATGAAGAGTTTGAACTTGCTTATATGAAAACACACTACTACGGAGGAATAAAAAAATATCAATGGGCTTCAATTCCTTTAGCTATGCATGGAGTGGTTATACTAGGAAATGGAGAGAAAGTTGAGATCAAGATAGGAGAAAAAGATAGTGATCCTGTTTTCACTATTCCAGATGTTTTACCACATTTAGCATCTAAGATTCAAGGAGAGAGAAAAGCTGGAGAGGTATTAAAAGGAGAGGAACTTCAAATAATAGTAGGAAGTATTCCGACAACAGTAGAAGATGAAACAGTAAAATCACAGATAAAATATGCCGTATTAGAGATTTTAAATAAAGATTATGGAATGGTAGAAGAGGATTTTATTTCAGCTGAGTTAGAATTAGTATCAGCAGGATCAGCTAAAGACATAGGATTTGATAGATCTATGATAGGAGCCTATGGTCAAGATGATAGAATATGTGGATATACATCTATGAGAGCAATTACAGATATAGAAGAGATTCCTGATAAGACAGCTGTATGTTTCTTAGCTGATAAAGAGGAGATAGGATCATCAGGTAGCACAGGATTAAAATCAGATTATTTAGCATATATAACTGGAGATATAATTGAAAAGATAAAAGGACATTTTAATGAGATGATATTAAGAAGAGTTTTATGGAATTCTCAATCTTTATCATCTGATGTTAATGTGGGGGTGGATCCAATATTTAAAGGGGTACACGATATTCAAAATGCTGCAAAAATTGGATTCGGTGTAGTAGTAACTAAGTATACTGGAGCTAGAGGAAAGAGTAGTACCAACGATGCTGATGCAGAATATGTTGCTAAAATAAGAAAAATTTTAAATGAAGAGAATATTTGTTGGCAAATAGGAGAATTGGGAAAAGTAGATGAAGGTGGAGGAGGTACAGTGGCTATGTATCTTGCTCAATTAGGGATAAATACAATAGATATTGGACCAGCATTACTTGCTATGCATTCTCCATTTGAAGTCTCTTCAAAATTAGATGTTTTTGAAACATATAGAGCTTATAAAGCTTTTTATAAAAAAGGATAGTAAATAGATTTTAAATTTAGAGAAAAATTTTATTTTTATAAATTGTTTTTATGGTATAGAGCAGTTAATAAAATAAATTTTTCTCTTTTTTATCTAACTGAATATAATTTTAAAATTATAAAAGAGAAAGTAAAAACTA
Source organism: Candidatus Fusobacterium pullicola (assembly GCA_018883725.1). Taxonomy (NCBI): domain Bacteria; kingdom Fusobacteriati; phylum Fusobacteriota; class Fusobacteriia; order Fusobacteriales; family Fusobacteriaceae; genus Fusobacterium; species Candidatus Fusobacterium pullicola. Next base: position 11,230 of record JAHLFN010000029.1, read on the forward strand.
TTGATTTTATTAAGTTGATAAAAACTAAATATAAAATAATGAAAAAAATTTAAAAAAAGTGTTGACGAAAAATATTATTTATGATATTATAATCTTTGTCCGCGAGAGAGCGGCACAGATAAATAAATAAGGACATTAGCAACAGAATAGAGAAAGACAATAAATGCAAACACAACAATAAATTGGTGTAATAAATAATCAGTAAATTTTACTGAGTTAAATAGATTGAACGAAGAGTTTGATCCTGGCTCA
>JAHLFN010000030.1 GCA_018883725.1 Candidatus Fusobacterium pullicola
TATGATTTAGTTGATGTTGTTGAAGAAAAATGTAGAATAGCTCAAGCTCTTATAAAAGATAAAAGATGTGCTAATCTTTGTCTTTTACCAGCAGCTCAAATAAGAGATAAAAATGATGTAACCCCTGAACAAATGAAAAATTTAATTGAAAAATTAAGAAAAGATTTTGACTATATCTTAATTGACTGTCCAGCAGGAATAGAACAAGGATTTAAAAACGCAATAGCTGCTGCTGATGAAGCAATAGTTGTAACAACTCCTGAGATATCTGCTGCTAGAGATGCGGATAGAATAATTGGATTACTAGAAGCAAATGAGATTAGAAATCCTAAGCTAATTGTTAACCGTATAAAAATGGATATGGTTAAAGCTGGAAATATGCTTAGTGTTGAAGATATGTTAGATATCTTAGCTATAGAATTAATTGGTGTTGTACCCGATGATGAAAACATTGTAATATCTACTAACAAGGGAGAACCATTGGTATATAAAGGTGAATCTTTAGCTGCTCAAGCATATAGAAATATTGTTGAAAGGGTTGAAGGTAAAGAGGTTCCATTCCTAGATTTGGATGTAAAGTTAGGATTTTTTGATAAATTAAAAATGGTATTTAGTAAGTAGGTGATCAGGTGAGTATATTTAGTTTTTTTAACAAAGAGGAAAAATCTAAAGATGTTGCTAAAGATAGACTAAAACTTGTTCTTATCCATGATAGAGCAATGCTATCTTCTGGAATGTTAGAGCAGATGAGAGATGATATAATTGCTGTTATCTCTAAATATGTTGAAATTGATAAAGAAAGCTTAAATATAGAGATTGCTGAAAATCCAGACAATACTAGAAGAACTACTTTAGTAGCTAACATTCCTTTAAAACAAAAAAAATCATAAAAATAACGGTTTCATCTGATATACTCAGTGAGACCGTTATTTTTTTGAGTATTAAACTCCCCTGCCAAGGAATTATATTATATCTCTTTTCTTTTAAAGAGTAAAGACAAAGTTTCCATTTTTCATAATAATTGTTTCTCTACCTTCTGAGTCTATACCAACTATCTCCATATCCTCAGTACCTATCATAAAATCTTCATGAGTTAAAGAGTTATTCATTCCTCTTTCTTTTAACTCCTCTTCACTCTGTCCCTCACTATTTTCTAAACATACAGGATAAGCTCCTCCAAAAGCTAAATGGCAAGAAGCGTTTTCATCAAATAGTGTATTATAAAATACTCTCTCCGACTTTGAAATTGGAGAATCATATTCAACTAAAGCAACCTCTCCTAAATATTTTGAATTTTCATCCATAGATAGAAGTTTTCCCAGTATCTCTTCTCCAATCTCTGCTGAATAGTTAATAACCTCTCCATCTTTGAATGTTAAAGTAAATTTATCAATTACACTTCCACCATAGATTAAAGGCTTACTGCTCACAACTACTCCATTCACTTTTTCTCTATGAGGCATAGTAAAAATCTCTTCAGTTGGAATGTTTGCAACAAATTCTACTCCAGCTTTAGATTTTTCTCCTCCACTTATCCATTTATGCCCCTCTGGAAGCCCTATCTCTAAATTTGTTCCCAAAGAGTTTCTATATATCAATTTAGTAAATCTTTTCTTATTCAGATAATCCATTCTAGCCTTTAAAGTATTTAGATGATTTTCCCATTCTAAAATTGGATTCTCCTTATCAGCTCTAACTATTTTTAAAATTAATTTCCACATCTCTGAAATAGCAACTTCTATACTTAATTCTGGAAATACTCTCTTTGCCCAAGCTTGTGTAGGAACAGAAATTACACACCATTGGTTACTATTTCCCATCACATTTTCATAATACTCTTTAAGAGCTAAGCTTTTTGCTTTTTGAAATCTAGCTACTCTTGTTTTATCTACCTCTTTTAAAATATCCGGATCAGTAGCATATACACTTAAAAAAGCTGCTCCCTTTTTTCTATAATATTCCATTGATTCTTTTTGCCACTCTGGAAAAGTATCAAAAATATCCTCTGCTCCATATACATATTTATACTTTCCAACCACTTCATCATTCCAATGAACTACAACTTCACTAGCTCCTAATTCATATGCTTGTTTTACCAATTTTCTTGTAAAATCATAAACTTCAACTGGTGAACTAATAACTAAAATCTGTCCTTTTTGAATATTTATTCCCTTTTGAATAACTAACTCTACATATTTATCTATCTGTCTTTCCATGATACTCTCCTCTATATAATTATGCTCTAAATACTCCTTTAGATATAAAATTGTTTATATACTTTGCTGTACCCATTTTCTTATGAATTTCATCATGTATTAAAGGTAATTTTAATGTTGCCTTTGCTCCATCATATAGGCACTCTTTGTAATTTACAATTCCATCACTGTACTCTCCTAACCATCTTGAAAAAATTCCATGAGGTTCTGTACCTATAATTATACCTACCTCTATTGAATCATCTAATTTAAAAGTACTTTTTTTATTTAAAACATGTAAGGGTTTAAATATATTATCTAAAATAGGAAATACTCTTTTTAATCTTCTGTGAATAACCGAATCTCTAAGAGGAGCTGATATCAAGATAACCTTGTCAACTACACCTTTTACCTCTTCATCTCTTAAAGTTCTCTCTATTAACTTTCCTCCAAGCCCATATCCTATTAGAATTATCTCTTCTTTTTCATTTAAACCACCATACTTTAAATCTAAAAGAAAATCTTTTAGCATACTTACTGAGTATTTTATATCTGGAAATGTTAAAGGAAAATTTAAATTTTCAACTTTATATCCTAATAGCTCTAAATTTTCTTGGAGAGGTCTCATATCTCTATAACTTTTATTAAATCCATGTATTAAAACAACTCTAAAACTCATCTGACTATATTCACTCTCCTCTCTATTACTATTATTGATTTAAGTAACCTTTTAAGTTGCTAACAATCATATCAATAGCTACTTTATTCTCTCCACCTCTTGGAATAATTACATCTGCATAACGTTTACTTGGTTCACAAAACTCTAAAAACATAGGTTTTACTGTTGTAAGATATTGATTTTTTACAGATTCAAAACTTCTTCCTCTCTCATTCATATCTCTTTCTATTCTTCTTAAGACCATCTCATCTGCATCTGTGTCAACAAAAATCTTAACATCTAACAACTCTCTTATCTCTGGTACAGCAAAAATTAGTATCCCCTCAATAATTATTATCTTAGAAGAGTTTATTCTTACTGCCCCCTCTTTTCTTGAATGAGTTGTAAAATCATAAATTGGTCTATCTATAGATTTTCCCTCTTTCAGCATCTCTAAATGCTTTCTTAAAAGTTCAAACTCTATTGAGTCAGGGTGGTCAAAGTTTACATTTGCTTTCTCCTCAATACTCATATTTAAAAGCTCTCTATAGTAAGCATCTTGCTCTACTAAAACAGCATCCTCGGCTTTAAAAGCTTTTACTAAATTGTTAGCAACAGTTGTCTTTCCACTTCCACTTCCACCTGCTACTCCAATTATAATACAATCTTTCATCTCTACTTCCTCCTATATTTCCCTTTCCCTACAAGTTTTATTATAACATATTATCCAAAAAAAATAAAATTTTCTCATTTTTAATTGATCATTTTCTTATTATAATTGCTTTAAATAATAGTAGAATTACTATCTGAAATATAGTAAAATAGAATATCAACATATATTAGGAGGAGGATATGAAAAAATTAAAAAATTTTCTTTTTATCTTATTATTTACTCTATTTTCACTCTCTTTATCTGGAAAGAATTTTGAAAATAGTAAAAATCTTATATCAGGAAAATTAGAAAATGGTATACATTACTATATCTATAAAAATAATAAACCTGAAAATAAAGCTATGCTCAATCTTGTTGTAAAAACTGGCTCTCTTATGGAAGAAGATAACGAACAAGGTATAGCACACTTTATGGAGCATATGGCCTTTAATGGAACTACAAAATTTAAGAAAAACGAAATGATAAAATATCTACAGTCTATTGGGCTTAGTTTTGGCGGAGATTTAAATGCCTATACATCATTCGATAGAACTGTATACAAATTATTGGTTCCAACTACACCAAAAGAGCTTGAAGATGGAATTGAAGTGTTAAGAGAATGGGCAAGCGAAGCTACTCTCTCTTCTCAAGAGATAGATAATGAAAAAAAAGTTGTAATTGAAGAGTGGAGACTTCGTCAAGGACTGGCTCAAAGATTAGGAGATGTTCAAAAAAAGGCTCTTTTTGAAGGCTCTAGATATTTTGATAGATTTCCTATAGGATTACCTGAAATTATAAATGGAGCTGATCAAAATTTAGTTAAAGGTTTCTATCAAAAATGGTACCAACCTGAAAATATCTCTATTATAGCTGTTGGAGATTTTGATACAAATCAGATTGAAAACTTTATTCATAAATATTTTAATTATCAAGGAACTCAAAAAGGTAAAACTCCTAAGGAATATTCTTTAAAAAAATTAAAAAATAAATATGTGGTCTTTTCCGATGATGAGATAAGATACAATACTTTTACTATTACTAAAATACTTGATAGAGATGTTATTAAAGATGAAAAATCTATGAAAAATTCTATCATTGATCAACTACTTTTTAATATTTTAAATACTAGATTAAATAACCTTCAAAAAGAATCAGATACTCCTTTTTTACAATCTTTAGTGTACAAATATGATATTAATAATAGTCAGGATATCTTTAGTGCTGTTGCAGTAATAAAAAATAATAAATTATCTGAGGGAATAACATTACTTAATAATTTTCTCAAATCTTCAGCTAAAAATGGAGTGACTGATTATGAATTAGAATTAGAGAAAGAAAATTTAATCAATAATTATAAAAATCTTGTTACTAATAAGGAGAGTATTACTCATGAGACTTATGCTGATTCTCTTGTAGAACATGTGATGTCTGGAGAATGTTTTATAGATATTGATGAGGAGTTCAACATCTACTCTACACTTATAAAAAATATTACCACCAAGGATTTAAATAAAAGAATAAAAAAAATATACAAAGAAAACTCTCTTTATTTCTTAACTACAAGTACTTCTCAAAATAAGATAAATGAAAAACAACTAGAAGAGTTAATAAAAGAGAGTAAAAACTCTAACAAAATCATTGATTTTTCTATAAAACCTGTAATTCTTACACCTTTAAAAACCTCTCTAGGTAGTTTTACAAAAGAAACAGATGGTAAATATCTACTTTCTAACGGAATAAAAGTTTTTAGTAAAAAAACTGATTTTGATAAAGATAAAATTTATATAAAACTTTTTAAAAAAGAGGGTAGTTCTAGTAATGACTATACCACATTTATTAACTCAACTATTGCTCCAACAATAATTGAGCAATCTGGAGTTGGAAATTTAAAGCCTACAGATATAGATACCTTTATGAAAGGGAAAAATTTCTCTATCTCTTCTTATATAAGTGATTATGAACAAGGATTTATAATTTCAACAGATAGAAAAAACTTAGAATTAGCTCTCGAATATATGAATTATTTAATTTAT
>JAHLFN010000031.1 GCA_018883725.1 Candidatus Fusobacterium pullicola
TCTGTATGTGGTTATAGAGATGGCAAGAAAACTCTTGATGTAAGAGAGTGGACTTGTTCAGTTTGTCATACTCATCACGATAGAGATATAAACGCAGCTAAAAATATATTGACTGAAGGTCTAAGAATAAAGCAAGCAGTCTAAAAATAAAAGAACCGTAGGAACTACGGGGTTAGCTTGGTAAATATAGTTGGTTAACAAAAGCAACTACTTCCCAAGAAGAAGCTCCCATTTCAAAAATTACAAAGTAATTTTAAGTGGGAGAGGTTCACTGGTACAAAAAAGAGAATGACCTATTCAGGTTACTCTCTTTTTTATTAATTTTTATTTGATTTATTTTTGAAAATATATTATACTATAGAACTGAATATATATTATATTTTTATGGAGAAAAAGAGGATGGGAGGTATATAAAAATTGAAATATAAAACAGAAGATATAGACCTCTTAATAGACTCTCTTAAAATAGAAGAGGTAGTGGGAGAGTTTGTAGAATTAAAAAAAGCAGGTGCTAATTACAAAGGATTATGTCCATTCCATCCAGATACAACACCATCTTTTATGGTAAGTCCTAGTAAGAATATATGTAAATGTTTTGTTTGTGGTGCAGGTGGAAATCCCATTTCATTTTATTCACAATATAAGAAGATTAGTTTTTTAGAAGCTATAGAGGAGCTGTCAAAAAAATATGGTATTCCTATAAAAGGAATTGATAATAATAGTATAAAACAGCAAGATAATTATGAAAAATATTATGAGATAATGAGAGAAGCTCATAATTTTTATAAGGATATGATATTTTCAAATCAAGGAAGAGTTGCTTTGGAATATCTTGCAGGTAGAAAACTAAATCCAAAAATTATTAAAGAGAATGGTTTAGGATTTGCACCAGATAGATGGAGTGAGTTAAATGATTATCTTCTATCTAAGGGTTATGAAAGTAAGGATCTTTTAAAACTTGGATTGATAAAAGAGGGAGAGAATGGGAATAATTATGATGTATTTAGAAATAGAATAATGTTTCCAATATACTCCACAAAGGGAGAGGTAATAGCTTTTGGAGGAAGAACATTAGAAAAAGATAAGGAAACTCCAAAGTATATAAACTCACCAGATACCCCAATATTTAAAAAAGGTAAAAATCTATATGGATTAGAGAGAAGTGGAATAATAAGAAAGAAAAATTATGCTATGTTAATGGAAGGGTATATGGACGTTTTATCTGCTTATATCTATGGGTTTGATGTAGCACTAGCTCCTCTAGGAACAGCTTTGACAGAGGAACAGGGAATCTTATTAAAAAAATATACTTCCAATATAATTTTATCTTTTGACTCTGATGCTCCAGGGCAAGCAGCTACTGAGAGAGCTGGTCTTATTTTAAAAAGTTTGGGATTTAATATCAGAATTTTAAAACTAGAAGGAGCTAAAGATCCAGACGAGTATTTAAAACAGTTTGGAAAAGAGAGTTTTCTAAAATGTGTTAAAAATTCAGTAGAAATATTTGATTTTTTATTTAGCTACTATCTGAAAGAGTATGATCTAAGTAATATGATGTCTAAACAAAATTTCATAAATAGGTTTAAGGAGTTTTTTCAGTGTGTAGATACAGAACTAGAGAAAACACTATATTTAGACAGACTTTCTAAAGAATTAGAGATTGAAAAAGATATATTAAAAGATATTTTAATAGATAAAAATAGAAAAAAATCAAGGAAATTCGAAGAAGATTTAGTAAATATAAATATGGGGGAAGAGTCTGAAATTATAAATAGGGTTGAAAAAGATACCGTTTTTTTAATTTTAGCAAATAGAAAATATTTTGATTATTTTAGAGATAAGAATATAAAGGGCTCTTTAACTAAAAAAATATATCAATATTTAAAAAGTTCTGAAGCTGATGAAAGTGTAGTCAATATTCCAGAACATATAGAGTTAACATCTCAAGAAATGGAACAGTGGCAACTTATAATTTGTTCACTAATAGAAAATAGTTCGAATGAGAAAAAAATAGAAGAGTTATTAAAAGAGACTTTTTTATCTTGGTTTAAACAGGAGATAGAGAGTAGTTATCGAAGAGTCAAAAGTATGGATTTGGTAACAGGGTTGATGTTAGTTAACAAAATAAAGCAATTAGAAATAGCTTTAAGTAAAACAAATAGTTTTGATGAGATAGAAAATATGTATAAAAATTTTAAAGAGATAATAAATTAATCTATAAGTTATTTAGAGGAGGCTCAAATAATGAGAGAGTTTATAAAAAATGAAAAAGTTCTAGCTTTAGTTAGAAAAGCTATGGAGAATAAGTGTATCACTTATGAAGAGATTAATGATGGGCTTAAAGATGATTTTCCAGTTGATAAAATAGAACAGTTAATAACTGGAATGATAGATCAAGGTATAGAGATAGTAAGACAAGAGGATATAGAAAAAACAAAAAAAATAGCTAAAGAAGTTAAGGCAAAAGAGGAAAAAGCTAAAAAAGCAAAAGAGGGAACTACTAAGAAAACAACAAGAACAACAAAAAAGAAAGAGAAGGAAGAGATTCTAGAAGATGATATTATCGATGATGATAAATTCGATGATTTTAAAGATGACTTCAAAGATGAGGATATAGATATTGATCTTTTTGAAAAAGATTTTGAAAAAGATGATTTTTTAGAAGATGATGATTTTGATGATGTTTTAGATGGAAAACTAGATGATTTTGATGATGACTTTGATCATTTCAATCCTGACGATTTAGAGGATCTTGGAGATGATGAGTATATAAGTGATGATCTTTTCACTCTTTCTGGCGATATGAAAGTAGATGAGCCGATAAAGATGTATCTACGTGAGATTGGACAGATTCCATTATTAAGTCATGATGAAGAGTTAGAGTATGCAAAGAGAGCTTTAGAAGGTGATGAATGGGCAAGTCAACAACTAATAGAAGCTAACTTGAGATTAGTTGTAAGTATAGCTAAAAAGCATACAAATAGAGGATTAAAACTTCTTGATCTAATACAAGAGGGAAATATAGGACTGATGAAAGCTGTAGAAAAGTTTGAGTACACAAAGGGATATAAATTCTCTACATATGCTACTTGGTGGATAAGACAAGCAATAACAAGAGCTATTGCAGATCAAGGAAGAACTATCAGAATACCTGTTCATATGATAGAAACAATAAATAAAATTAAAAAAGAAGCTAGAATTTATCTTCAAGAAACTGGAAAAGATGCTACTCCTGAGGTTTTAGCAGAAAGACTTGGAATGGAGGTAGAGAAGGTAAAAGCTATTCAAGAGATGAATCAAGATCCGATTTCTTTAGAAACTCCAGTAGGAAGTGAAGAAGATAGCGAATTAGGAGATTTCGTAGAGGATAATAAAATGCTAAATCCATATGAATTAACAAATAGATCATTACTAAGAGAGCAACTAGATGGAGTATTAAATAGCTTAAGTAGTAGAGAGGAAAAAGTACTAAGATATAGATATGGACTTGATGATGGTTCTCCTAAAACATTGGAAGAGGTTGGAAAAATTTTCAAGGTAACAAGAGAGAGAATCAGACAGATAGAGGTTAAGGCACTTAGAAAGTTAAGACATCCAAGCAGAAGAAAGAAATTGGAAGATTTTAAAGTATAATATATTTGGGAGAGAGGCTGGAAATAGAGATTTTATCAGCCTCTTTTTAAGCTTATAAAAAGGAGAACAGAGTATGGAAAAGATAAATGTAATAGATTTTGAAAGACAAGTTGTAAAAAAATATTTTGATGAAGAGGAGTTTTTAAAATTTTTAGAAGAGAAAAGGGAGCTAGTATTAGATTACTCTAAACTTTCATTAAAAGAGTTAGAAGAGGAAGATTTAGAGATAATGGGAGAAGAGAGTGTAATTGATTATTTAGAAGAGGTTTCTAGTATAATTCCAAATCAAGAGGAGAATGAAGAAGATTTTGTAGTACAAAATCTTCCAGTAGTAGCCTCAATAGCATTTAACTATTTAAGAGAGGGAGTTGCATATTTAGATGTTGTTCAAGAGGGAACAATGGGGCTTATGAAAGGAATAGCTCTATATGATGGAGAAAAATATGGAGATTTTGAAAATTATAAAAAATATTGGATAATTAGAGAGATGGTAATCTTTATAAATAGCAAGATTACAGATATAAAGAATGAGTTTAAAAGATTTTTTAAAGATAAAAGAGAGAATTTTGGAAAAGAGGAACACATACATAGTGAAGAGGACGGAGAGGTGTACTTAAAAGAGGAAGACCTACTTCCAAGCTTAGAAGCAATTAATAAGAGAGAGAAATTAATGGAGAGAACTATTGAGTTTGGAGCCTTAAAAAATAGACTGAGTTTAAGACAAATAGAGGTACTTAACTTATATTTTGGATTTGGAGCAGAGAGGAGATTTTCTATTTTTGAAATAGAGGAAAAATTAGGATTAAAAAAGGGAGAGGGAGAGATTATTTTTGAACAAGCTCTTTTAATTCTATCAACAATGGAAGGAAAGATATTTTTATGATAACTAAAGATGTAATAAGGGAATTAGAATTAAATTTTCCTAAAAATTTAGCAGAAGAGTGGGATAATGTAGGATTATTGATAGGAGATAATAAAAGGGAGATTAAAAAAATTCAACTCTCTCTTGATGCTACTGAAAAAGCTATAGATAACGCTATAGAAAATGGTGTTGATATGTTAGTAACACATCATCCAATGATATTTAAAGGGATAAAAAATATAGATTATTCAACTTTATTAGGAAGAAAAATAATCAAATTAATAGAGAATAGGATAAATTTATATGCCCTTCATACTAATTTAGACTCGGCATTAAATGGGTTGAATGATTATATTATAAAAGAGTTAGGAGTAAGCAATTCTAAAGTTATAGATGAAAATATTAATGGAGAGAATTGTGGAATAGGAAGAGTCTATAAATTAGACAAAGAGACAACAATAGCTAGCTATATTAAGTTATTAAAAGAGAAACTAGAGATAGAAAATGTAAGATTGGTAGGAGAGGAGAGTAGCTTAATAAGAAAGATTGCTATTGTAAATGGGTCTGGAATGAGCTACTGGAGAAAGGTAAAAAAATTAGATGTAGATCTATTTATAACTGGTGATGTGGGATATCATGAAGCTTTAGATGCTATGGAAAGTGGATTAAATTTAATTGATATTGGGCATTTTGAAGGTGAAAAATGTTTTGCTCAACTTTTAAAAAGTTACTTTGAAAAAATGTCAATAGATGTTATAATCTACAATGATGGACCGATTTTTAAAAATTATTAATTTGGAGAGTTAGTAATGAAAAAAGGATTAATGATAATTGGATTTTTTTTAATGAGTATTTTTACATTTGGAAAATTTAATGATCACTTAAATTTATTTAATGAAAATCAAAAAATAGAAATTGAAAAGAAGATAGAAGAGATAAGTGGAAAAAGAGATATAAGTGTATATATCAATAGCTTTTCAGAAGATGAAGGGTTTGTAGCAGAAAAAGCTGAAAAATTAGTAATACTTAATTTAATAAAAACAGATAATAGTAAATTAAAAATTGAATTAAAGTTAACTAAAGATATAGAAGCTGATGAAGTTCAAGATGCTATTAATGATTTGTTGAATACAAGTGAACAGTATATCCAAGAGAAGCAATTTGACAGATATACTTTAGAAATTTTAAGTGGATTAGATGGTATTTTAGCAGAGATAAAAATAGAAGATCCTATTGTTATAGAAGAAGAAGTAGTAGAGGAAAAAGAAAATAAATTTTTTATAATAATGGGAGTTATATTTTTTATAATTTTTGCTTTGATAATAAGAATACTTATGGTAAAATATAAAAAGAGTTTTAAAGAAGAGATGGAAATAGTAAGTAGAAAAAAATAAAAAAAATTTAGGTATTAAAGTTAATTGCTGCTTAAACTTTTTAAGGAGAGGAAAGTCCGGGCTCCACAGAGCAAGAGGGCAGCTAACGGCTGCTAAAGGAAACTTTAAGGAAAGTGCCACAGAAAAGAAACCGCCATTAAAGGTAAGGGTGAAAAGGTGGTGTAAGAGACCACCAGTTCTTTAGGAAACTAAAGAAGCTAGGTAAACCCCCTCTGGAGCAAGACTAAATAGGAAAGGTTAAGGGCTGCTCGTCCAGCTTTCAGGGTAAGTTGCTTGAAATTATAAGTGATTATAATTCTAGATAAATAATTAACATAAACAAAACCCGGCTTATTTAATGCCTAAAATAATTTTTTAAAAAAATAAAAAAAAGTATTGACGAAAAATATTATTTATGATATTATAATCTTTGTCCGCGAGAGAGCGGCATAGATGAATAAATAAGGACATTAGCAACAGAATAGAGAAAGATAATAAATGCAAACACAACAATAAATTGGTGTAATAAATAATCAGTAAATTTTACTGAGTTAAATAGATTGAACGAAGAGTTTGATCCTGGCTCAGGATGAACCCTGACAGAATGCTTAACACACATGCAAGTCTACTTGATCCTTCGGGTGATGGTGGCGGACGGGTGAATAACGCGTAAAGAACTTGCCCTGCAGACTGGGACAACATTTGGAAACGAATGCTAATACCGGATATTATGCGAGTCTCGCATG
>JAHLFN010000032.1 GCA_018883725.1 Candidatus Fusobacterium pullicola
TAAAATCTTCTACTGCAATAGGTATTTTTTTCATAGCTATATTACTCTCCTTTCCTTAAGATATATAATATCTATTATACCATATGCTTAAGAAAATATCTAATATATAGAAAAAAAGCCCCAAAAATTGGGGCTTCTATACTTCTTGATTAACTCAACTATTTTGAAGCGTATATAGACACTTGCTTCTTGTCTTTTCCTAATCTTTCGAATTTTACATATCCATCGATTAGAGCAAATAGAGTATGGTCTTTACCCATTCCCATGTTGTTTCCTGGGTGGAAAGCTGTTCCTCTTTGTCTTACTATGATGTTTCCAGCTTTTACAACTTCTCCATCATATTTTTTTACTCCAAGATATTTAGGATTTGAATCTCTTCCGTTTTTAACAGAACCTTGTCCTTTTTTGTGTGCAAATAATTGTATATTTAAAGTAAATTGCATCTATTTTTCCTCCTTCTCAACAAGCTTTATATTTTTAGGATAATCCCTTGATAAACTTCTTATCATTAATACCATGCTTTCTAATAAAGTGTCTAGCTCTTTCTCTTTTCCTTTATTGTCCATACCTCTCATGTCTACACTTAAGTATCCATCAGAGTCTATTTCAAACTTAGGATAGATATCTAACACATCTTGCATTCCCCCTAAAGGTAGCTGTAATGCCATAGAAAGTGCAGCACAAACTATATCTTCACCATATTCAGCATAGCCTGAATGTCCAGTAGCCTTGTAACCTACAATTCTACCTTTATTTCTATAAATTTCTATTTTTGTCATTGACAATCTAATTTAGACAATTAAGCGTTTATTGAAGTAACTTTAATTTCAGTAAATTGTTGTCTGTGACCTTTTTTTCTGTGGTATCCTGTTTTTGGCTTGTATTTGAAGTTAACTACTTTAGCTCCTTTACCTTGAGCAACAACTTCTGCAACTACTTTAGCTCCTTCTACTACAGGAGTTCCAACTTTTACAGTTTCTCCATTAGCTACTAAAAGAACTTCAGTTAATTCTACAGTTGTGTTAACTTCAGCATTTAATTTCTCTACTCTTAATACGTCACCTTCTGTAACTTTGTATTGTTTACCACCAGTTTTTATAACTGCGTACATTCTAACACCTCCAAAAGTATTAACAATCGCTGAATAGGGTTGCTGATGACCTTATTTCATGCGTAATCTAGATGAAATTATATCATATAATTTAAGTATTGTCAAGACTTCTCAAGTTTTTTTAAGAGAATTTTTGATAATTATTTTAAAGAAAAGTATTGATTTTTTTGAAAAAAAAATGTATTATTTACCTATCTAGTAAATAATTATGAGGTTGATGAATTTTATGATATTTCAAAGAACTGAACTTTTAATAGGAAGTGAAAATTTAGCTAAACTTAAAAACTCTCATGTGATTGTTTTTGGGGTAGGAGGCGTAGGAGGATTTGCCACAGAAGCTCTTGTAAGAGCTGGTGTAGGTGAGATCTCTATTGTAGATTTTGACAGTGTTGATATCACCAATCTGAATAGACAGATTATTTCTCTTCAAAGTACAGTAGGCAAACTTAAAACCTCTGTAATGAAAGAGAGACTGCTCAATATTAATCCAGAATTGATAGTTCATGAGTATCCTATTAAATTTTCAAAAGAAAATATTGATACTTTTTTTAAAGACAAAAATTATTCATATATAGTTGATGCTATTGACTTAGTAACATGTAAATTAGATCTAATCTCTATTGCAAAAGAAAGAAATATTCCTATCATATCATCTATGGGAACTGGAAATAAATTAAATCCTACTATGTTAGAGGTCAGTGATATAAATAAAACCTCTGTTTGTCCTTTAGCTCGTGTTATGAGAAAGGAGCTAAAAAATAGAGGAATAAAAAAATTAAAAGTTGTTTATTCTAAAGAGGAGCCTAGAAAACCTCAAAATTTAAGTGGAAGTAGAGAGAAAAAAGTCAATGTAGGAAGTATCTCATTTGTTCCATCAACTGCTGGACTTATAATAGCTAGTGAAGTGATTAAGGATATTTGTAATTTATAGGAGGAAATATTATGAAAAAAATAGGAGTGTTTTATGGTACTACTTCAGGAACTACCGCTGGAGTTGTTGATGAATTAGAATTTTATTTAAGAAAAGATGACTACGAGGTACATAATGTAGCCGATGGAATATCTACCCTTTCTGAATATGATAATTTGATACTTATTACACCTACTTATGGTGTTGGAGAGCTACAAGCCGACTGGGAAAATGTATATGATGAGTTTTGTAAAATAGATTTTTCTGGAAAAGTTGTAGGTCTTATCGGACTTGGAAATCAATATGCTTTTGGTGAATCATTTGTGGGAGGAATCAAAGTTCTTTATGATGTAGTAATAAATAATGGTGGAAAAGTTGTTGGATTTACATCAACTGAAGGATACCACTATGAAGAATCTGAAGCTGTAATTGGAGACCAATTTGTTGGACTTGCTATCGATGAAGGAAATCAAGGGGATTATACACCTGAAAAGATTGAAAACTGGGTAGCTGAAATTAAACCTGAGTTTAACTAAAATTTCTCTAAATTTTCTATTAAATTTCTAAAAAAAATAGTATAATCTAATAGTATATTTTTCGAAAGAGATTTAAAGGAGAAAAAAGTGAAAAAAATAGTTTCATTTATACTTACTGTTACAATTTGTACATCTATCTTAGGAGCTGAATTTAAAGAGATAACTCCTCTTGAACAACCTCAAATTGAAACTGCTGTTCAAAATTTAGTTCAACCAGAAGAGAAAAAAGTAGAGGAACAACCTGAAAATAAAGAGTCATTTATAGTTGAGGAACCTAAGGAAAGAATTGAGGATTTAGGAATAAAAAGAAAATCTACAAATGGCTTAGTTTATGCTGGTAAAGAGGAGACTCCATATACTGGTAAATTTGCTCTTTTTTTAGGAGATATCATTGAATATACTGAAACTTATGTAGATGGTATCCTGAATGGGCATAAAACTTGGTACTCTTATGATGGAAAAGTTGTATTAGAAGAGACATACAAAAATAATAAAATTGATGGAGAGCAAAAAGCTTACTATGGAAATGGAAATATTAAATCTGTTGTAGATTATAAAAATGGTATCATAGTTAAGATTGCTGCCTATGCTAAAGATGGAACTCTTCTACACCAAAGTGACTTAAGCAAAGGAAGTGGACTTTGGAAATATTACTGGGAAAATGGTAATGTTCTAGAAGAGGGAAATTATAAAAA
>JAHLFN010000033.1 GCA_018883725.1 Candidatus Fusobacterium pullicola
TAGATATACCCAGCCCCTGATACTCACTACTGATAGCAAAACACTTTATAATATTTTTTTCCTTTGAAGCAGTAGCTATAATATTTTGATTCTCTCTAGCAACAACAGTATAATCGACAGATTTATCAAATTCTAGATTAAATTTTTTTAAAAAGTTAGTAATTTCTTCAAGTTCAACAAAATTATTAGGATTAACTTTATCTATATTCAACAGAATCTCCTCCTTTTTGAGAAAAAACTAATAATTAATCAACAATATCCTCACTAGTAGGAGCTGTTTTTGGTAACATATTTCCTAAATCAATATTTCCAACTTTATTTTTTATATTATTTAACTTATTAGATACATCTCCAAGATATCCAGTAAATACTTGTTTAGAGACTTCAGTTATCTTATCTCTATCCACAGCGAAAAGTGAGTACACAGCAGTGTCGTTCTCCCAAGCTCCCTTTTGAGTAGCATTTTTTAAAGCTAAATCTATAGCATAATCAGATAAGTCATCAACTACAGGTGTTATGATACCCTTAGAGTAGTTATCGGTATTAAGCATAAAAGTATCAAAGTTTATTTTAACCTCTTTCTTAATTTGCTCTCTTAATAAATCTTTAGCTTGTTTATTTGCTTTAGCTTGAGCTATTAATGCCCCACTTTTATCAATAGCTGAATAACCAACAGAGTAAAGCTCGTTTTCAGGATTAATTTTTGTAGCAATTTGCTCTTGAAGTGCTACAGGTACACTAGGGCTTTTTTTAGGTAGATTTTCATCAATAAAAGTGTTGATTGATGTACATCCAGAAATAAAAAAAGCAAATATTGAAATAAAAAATATAAATTTTTTCATAAAAAATTCCCTCCGTAAAAAATTTTTTAAAAATTTTAAAAAACGACTGTTTTCTTTAAATCCCCAATTTTTAATAGTTTAAAGAGCATTTAGTAATAATATTCTATAATATTAATTAATTAAAATCAAATATTTATTGAAATAATTGAAAAAATCCTATAAAATTAATTATTAGGAAGAGAAACGAGGAGGCAAAGATGGGATTTTTTTCTTTAAGTAAAAAAAATTTTTCTTTAAATAGTAGAAAGAAATATGTAACATTAACAATAGAAAGTAAAGAAAATGAAAAACAAACAGAGCATAAGCATATAGATAATAATCCAACTGGACTATGGGCTAAATGTCCTCACTGTCAAGAGATTTTATATAAGGAGGATATTGATAATAACTTAAAAAAATGTCCTAAGTGTGATTACTATTTTGAGATGTCAGCTAGAGAAAGAATTGCACTACTAATTGATGAAGGAACATTTGTAGAAGAAGATGCAAATCTATTTTCTCAAAACCCATTAAATTTCCCTCAGTATGAAGAGAAAAATAAAAAAGCTCAACTTGATTGTAATATGAATGAGGGAGTAATATCTGGAACTGGAAATATAGATGGAATAAGAGTAAGTATAGCAGCTATGGATTTTAAATTCATGGGTGGAAGTATGGGTTCTGTAGTAGGAGAAAAGATAACTAGAGCTATGGAGAGAGGTTTACAGGAGAGAATACCAGTAATAGTTGTATGTATGTCAGGAGGAGCGAGAATGCACGAAGGACTATTTTCCCTTATGCAGATGGCAAAAACTTCAGCAGCAGCAGAGAAGTTAAGAAAGGCTGGAGTTCCTTATATAGCTATTCCTGTTAATCCAACAACAGGAGGAGTTACAGCTTCTTTTGCTATGTTAGGGGATATAATTGTGAGTGAACCTAAAGCTATGATAGGATTTGCTGGTAGAAGAGTTATTGAGCAAACAATTAAGCAGAAACTTCCAGATGAATTCCAAACAAGTGAATTTTTACTAAAATGTGGAATGATAGATGTAATAACTAAGAGAGAGGATATGAAGGCTACATTACACAATATTTTAAGTAATTTAGTAGGATAATTTTTGGGAGGCAAAAATGGAATTTGAAAAAGAGATTGTAGAGATAGAGAAAAAAATATCTGAATTGAAGAAATTTTCAGAAGAGCAAGGAATAGATTTAAAAGAGCAGATTGAGAAATTAGAAAAAGCTTATGAAGAGAAAATAAGAGAAAAGTATAAAAATCTTAGCTCTTGGGATAAAGTATTTGTATCAAGACACCCTGAAAGACCTTATACTTTAGACTATATTCAAAATATGACAACTGATTTTATAGAGTTACATGGAGATAGATTGTATGGAGATGACCCAGCAATAGTTGGTGGACTTTGTAAAATAGATGGTAGAAAAGTGATGTTAATAGGACATCAAAAAGGTAGAACTGTTGAGGAAAAATTACATAGAAACTTTGGAATGCCAAATCCAGAGGGATATAGAAAAGCTCTAAGACTATACAAAATGGCAGAGAGATTCAATATTCCTGTGGTTTGTTTAATAGATACTCCGGGGGCTTATCCGGGAATGGAAGCGGAAGAACGTGGACAAGGAGAGGCAATAGCTAGAAACCTAATGGAGATGGCAGGATTAAAAGTACCTATTATCTCAATAGTTATAGGAGAAGGTGGAAGTGGTGGAGCACTGGCACTGAGTGTAGCAGATAAGATTTTTATGCTTGAAAACTCTGTGTATTCGGTAATTTCACCAGAAGGATGTGCAGCTATTTTATATAAGGACGCATCTAAAGCACCAGAAGCAGCAGAAAATTTAAAAATTTCTGCACAAAGTTTGTTGGAATTAGGAATAATTGATGGTATAATAGAAGAACCAGTAGGTGGAGCTCATAGAGATCATAAATGTATAGCTCTTAACCTAAAAAATATCATTTTATCATCATTTTCTGAATTGGATAAAATATCAGTAGAAGAACTATTGGAAAATAGGTATAATAAATTTAGGAAAATAGGTTCTTTTATCGTAAATGAGTAATAAAGGAGAGTTATTGGTGATGGAAAAGAAAATAGCAATTTTAACAAGTGGAGGAGATGCTCCAGGAATGAACGCTGCAATAAGAGCGGCGGCTAAAACAGCGATGGCAAAGGGAATGAAAGTGTATGGAATCCAAAGAGGATACCTAGGAATGTTAAATGATGAGATATTCCCAATGGATAGCGGATATGTTTCAGGAATAATTGATAGAGGAGGAACTCGTTTATTAACAGCTAGATGTTTAGAGTTCAAAGACCCTAAATTCAGAGCAATAGCTGCTCAAAATTTAAAGAAAAGAGGAATAGAGGGGTTAGTAGTAATCGGAGGAGACGGTTCTTACCGTGGAGCTGACCTATTATCTAAAGAGCATGGGATAAAAGTAATTGGTATCCCTGGAACAATAGATAACGATATCAAAGGAACAGATTATACACTAGGTTTTGATACTTGTTTAAATACAATATTAGATGCTATTTCTAAAATAAGAGATACAGCTACTTCTCACGAAAGAACAATTTTAGTAGAAGTAATGGGAAGACATGCAGGAGACCTTGCACTACAAGCTTGTCTTGCTGGTGGAGGAGACGGACTTTTAATTCCTGAAATGGATAATCCTATTGAATTACTAGCTTTCCAAATTAAAGAAAGAAGAAAACAAGGAAAATTACATGATATAGTTCTAGTAGCTGAAGGAGTAGGAAAAGTTCAAGATGTTGAAGCTGCTCTTAAAGAGAAAATAACTACTGAAGTAAGAAGCGTAGTATTAGGACACGTTCAAAGAGGAGGAACACCATCTGGATTTGATAGAGTTCTAGCTACAAGAATGGGAGCTAAAGCTATAGAGTTATTAGAAGCTGGAGAGGGAGGATTAATGGTTGGAATAGAAAACAACAAAATCATAACTCACCCTATCTCTTATGCTTGGGATGGAGAGAGAAACTATGACTTCAGACCAGATTATGAATTAGCTCTTCTTTTAGCAAAATAATTAACACAAGGAGGACTTTAAACATGGTAGATAATGTTTTAGAAGTAGTAAGAAAAGAGAGAAGAAAAAATAAGATAAAAAGAGAAATCGAAGATAACGATAAAAAAATCAGAGACAATAGAAAAAGAGTTGAGTTATTAACTAACTTAAAAGAGTATGTAAAACCTAATATGACTTATGATGAGTTCATGGATATATTAGAGAACATGCAATCTGATTATGAGGATAGAGTAGATGACTATATCATCAAAAATGCAGAATTAGGAAAAGAGAGAAGAGAAATCAACAAATCTTTAAAAGAGTTAAAGAAAGCTTTAAAAGAGATGTAGTAGGAAAAGAGATTTATCAATAAGGTTTTACCTTAGAGATAAATCTCTTTTTAGTTGTCTTTTAAAGTAACTACTTAGAAACGATAGTATAAATTAGTAGAGATGATAGAGTCTCCCTTTTTAAATTCGTCAAATCTGATATCTAAATTAGCTCCAATACCAAAGCTTTCTGAGAAACTTTTTTCAGCACCAATACCAACCCAAGTAGTATTTTTAATTTGATTAATTCCTTTAAATGTATGTTCTGTAGAACTATTGTTAAAGTGTCCTTTGAAGCTTAAATCCCTATCTCCAATATTAATCTGTTGATTGATATGTGAAGTAAGCTTTAGTGTATCATTAACTTTGTAATCACTACGTAATCCAAATATGATATTTTGTTGAATATATCTTTTATCCTTAGCAACTATTCCCCAGCTAGCACTATTTTCACTGAATCCATCTCTATCCAATATATCAAGTGAGTATCCAAGATATGGAGTAACATATTTAAAATCTTTTCCAACTTCTAAATATGTAGAGTACATAGTGTCGTTATGCTTTATTTTTCCACTTTGTAAACTTCCATCTTGAGCTAGAAGAGAACGATTTACCTCTGTATCGAAGTTTGTTACCCCTATACGAGATAAGATATAGCTATCATAATCAAGATAGTTTTTAGCATATAATGAAAGCCCAATAGAATCACTTTTATATTTTCCAGCAAATCTATTAAAGTCAGCACTACCATTAGAGTATGATATTGCAGCTCCAATTTGACTATTCCCTAATCTTCTATCCAGTCCGAAGTGTCCGCCACTAATCTCTGTATTAGCTGAAGCATATCCATCTTTTCTGAATTTTCCATGAGAGCCTTGGAAAGAAGCCCAACCTTGCCAATTAAAATCGCTTTCATAAAACTCTTTTAATGTAGCTAGATGGTTTGAGATACCTGTATTAATATTTTGAGCTTGTATAAAGTTTAGAGCTTGAGCAGAGGCATAAATCTCTCCTGAAACAATTTCAGTACTTGTTTTAAAAGTGTCATTAGACATAGTTAAGATTGTATTTCCAAGCTCTTTTTCATCAGCAGTAAGAGTTCCCTTTTGATATTTTTCATCTAACTCCTTTAATGTAGCCTCCATCTTTTCAGCTGTATTCTTAGAACTTTCCCCAGCCTCTCCTAAATAGGTAACTGCGTTTTCTCTTGCTATAGAAGCTACAAGTTTATCCTGTGATTTCTCTAAAGAGACAGTTCTCATTCCATTAATATTTATATTTCCTATCTCTCCTACAATATTTTTAGCCTCTAAAATTTCAGATTTTTCTTGGATAGAAGAGATGTAGTCATTAGCTTCTAAAGTAACAGCTAGATTATTGATATTAGCATCATTTAAAACTGTTAATTTAGCTCCTTGAGGTAGAGTTAGAGTTCCACCATTGTTTTGATACTCTCCAACAAAAGCCCTATTTCCAGTAAGTTTTAAATTTCCCTCATTAGCAACTGGATAGAATACCTCATTATCTTTACTATATTGGATATATCCTACAATAGAATCATTGTGTAGAACTAAAGTTCCCTCCTTACCAATATTAATTCCAGAAGCATGTCTTCTATATATTTCTAAAGTTCCATCTTCTATCTTAGACTTTTTCCAAAAGTTATTATCTCCAGTTAAAACTAAAGTTCCCTTACCCTTCTTTTTAAGTCCAGAATCTCCATGGATATTATTTTCAAAGTAACTTGTTGTATTTTCTGGAATATTAGCATTGAAATAGTAGTTCCAATCAGTTGTATCTAAGTTACTTGGTGTAGCTCTAAGTAATGTTTCTAAGAAAGCTCCAGGCCCTTTTAGAGCTCTAGCTGTATTTAATACTCCCCATCCATTTCTATAACTAGCTTCACTCTCTAAAAATCTTTTCTCTTCTTCAATACCATCTCCTACCCCTACTTTGTTAGTAGTAGTAAAAAGAGTCATTCTAATATCATTATTACTCATCCAAGGAAATTTACTTGCTACTTGAATAGCCGCATTTGCTACTCTAGGAGCAGCAAAAGATGAACCATATTTCTCTCCAGCATTTCCATTAGCAGATATACTCCAGTTTCTTGCTACTCCAGCATAAGCTAGATGTTTTGGATAGTAATTGTTATTATTATCATTTCCATCAACTCCAACTACTGATATCCATCCTTTTTCAATTCTTCTTTTGATCATAGGGGCGGCAGCTTGAAGTCCAGCATTAAAAAGTGTATCTCCATTTAGATCAAGATTACCATTAGCCCAGATAAAAAGTCCGTTTTCATCATTGACAGTTTTTTCATAAAAATCTAGGCTTTCTTGTCCAGATTTTTTTATCTCTTCAACATCTCCTAAAGTTTTCATACTGATTGCTTTTAATAGCTCTGTACGAAAAGTTTCTTTATTAGAGTAAATTTGCTTTTCATCTTTAGATAAAAAAGTTGAACCCCAAGATTGATTGAAGATTTTTACTTTTTTATTATTTTCACTATCACCTTTTTTCATTTCAGCTAAAATTTTCTTATAATCATCTAGTGAGAATTTAATAATATTTTGACCATCATATTTAGAGCTTAGGCTAGCAGCGACTGTTGTCGGAGAAATTCCTTCTAGAAGAGTATCCAAGACTAATTCTCCATGATCAGTATAGTTATTTTCATCTTTATCAAGAATAATGATTTTATCTCCATACTTTTTCTTTAGAGCATCACGATGAGTTAAGAAGTTACTATCTAAGATACCAACTATTAAGTCATTTCCTTTAGTTTCCACCTGAGGTATAGCAGGTTTTTCAAAGGCAAATAGAGAAGGGAATTTTCCAGTAGGTTCCTCTATCACTCTACTATTTTTTAGAGCATCAAAATTAGAATAAATGTTATTTCCTTCAGAACTCTCAGGAAGCTCCTTATCATATTGGGGATTTTTAGCTTGAGGATTAGGTATCATTTTAGTGGGAGCTACACTTCTAGGAGCACTACTCCCACCTCCACCACCACTTCCACCACAACTTGTGATGAGTAGGGCTAAACACATTTGTAAAATAGGATTTTTTATATAACTGTATTTTATCTTCAATAATTTTACCTCACTTTATATCTAATATTTATTTTTTATTATTATATATTAAAAAAATTTTTTTTTATTATTTCTTACTTGAAATTTTAAATTTTATACATAAAAAGTTAGTTTTTAAACTTTTATAAAAAAACTTGATTATTTTATATATATAAATTAAAATTTAGTAAAAAGAAGTTTACATATTAAAATGTTTAGAGGAGATGAGAAGGTGTGGGTAATTATAAAAAAATAGGAGTTATTATATTTTTTTCATTTATATTTTCTATAATAGCTTTGTATATATCTAGAGATACAAAGGACTTTATATATGTAGTACCTAATATAAAGAATTTTGAAGTATTAAATCCGGGATTTGGAAAGTATAGTTTAGAAAAATTGGATTTAAGTGGTGATAATGGAGAGATAAAACAACTTAATATTTTAAATGGAAGTATATTTTATGATGTTCCCAATGGGGAGTATAAAATTATCGGAGAGTATTTTAAAGATAGAGATGAGATTGTATTAAAAAAAGAGAGGGATTGGGAGAAAGTCTATTTAGATTTAGAGGGAGTTAGATTTACAAGTATTGAGGAGAAGTTTTTAGTTTTCTTAACTCTATTATTGATAGTTTTTAATGGATATCTCTATACCAAATTACAGAAAAAACTGCCGAAGAAAAGTATTTTAAATTACTCGTTTTTTCTGTTGACTTTGAAGATTTTCTTAAGTTTAAGATTGATTCCGAGTAATAATTTTATTCTATTATTAGATTTTTTAGTAACAAGGATAACTCTGTACCTATTGATTTTTTATTTCCTTCAGAGGATTTTTCCAAAAAAATTAAAAAAGTTAAAAGTTTTGACATATATTATATTGGGAGTCATCTATTTTTATAATGTGGTGATAGCCTTAATAATCTGCTCACCTCAGCTTTTAGTGTATCTATTAAGTGAGCATAGAGAGTTCTTAATTATACTCTCTTTTTTAAAAAAAAATATAGATTTAAGTAGAGTGTTGTTTCTACTTTTAGCTATAACATTTTTCTTTAATAGAAAGAAGATAAAAAGGGAGAAGATAGTTAGTTGGTCAGTTGTATGGGTATCATTTTTCTTTTTAGAGTTCTTTAGGGAGTTTTTTCCAGTAGCTGAAAACTTAAATTATTTTATTGATTTAATGGAGTTATTCTCAATATATTGGTTTTTTATCTTTTATACTTTTAAGATATATAGCAGAAATGTCTTGAGAGTAATACTATATTCAATAACTATAACTCTTAGTTATATCTCCCTATTTTATTTCAAAACTATGTCGGAATCAGCTATTATTATAGGGATAGTTATTCTTTTGGACTTTTATGCTTCAACAATTAACAAGATTATGTATGTAGCCACTCCAAAGATAGAGCATATATATAACAGGTTGTGTCTAATAAGTAGTATAGAGGAGTTTGAAAAACTTTTAGCTAGAGAGATAAAAAAAGAGTTAACATTAGAGAGTGTTTCGGTAAAAATTCTGATACATAAAAAGGATATAAAAAACTATGTAGATGGGGATTTAGATGATAATGCCATCATACCAAATGAGTTGCTAAAGCTAAAAAATTATGATTATGCTTATAGAATAGGATTTGATAAAAATAGGGAGATAGCTCTTGTATTTATTAAGGAAGAGGAAGTACCTCTCTCATTGGGAGAGCAGAATTTTTTGATGGAGTTACTATCAAAGAGTGCCAATATAATAAATAAGTTAAGAATAGAGCATCTATATAGGGAGGTAAGATAGATGAGAATAGGTTTAAATGTTGATGAAAATTTAAAAACCCTTTTTGATGAAATCTCCTCTTTAAAGTATTTGGATATGGAAAATGAGGAAGAGAGTTTAGAGATGATAGATTTAGTTGTAATAGACTCTAAAAAGGAGAGATTACAAGAGTATTTAGAGGAGTATAGGAGAAAGGGGATATTGATAATAGCTCTTATAGGAGAAAATGAGGTATATAAGATGAGAGAGCTATTTTTAAGTGGATTGATAGATGATTGTGTTCTCAGAAAAGATATTTTTAAAATAGAGGAGAGTATAGCAAAACTTTTAGCTCAAGGAAAAAAATATGATATATTCTATCTTTCAGATACTTTTAAAAAAGGGGTATATAGATTTTCAGAGGTAAACTACATCACATATTCAAGTGTGAATAGAAAGGTGGAATTTCATCTGACAGACTCAGAGGTGTTTGATATAAAGAAGAGTTTTTCAGAGATAGAGGAGGGACTAAAGGGGATAGATAGTTTCTATAAATTGGATAGAAGTACAATAATTAATATTAACTCAATTCAAATATTGGACTATAAAGAGGAGCAGATTATATTTAAAAACAGGGAGTATATATATACAAGTAAATTGAAATTAAAGGAGCTAGAGAGTAGTTATCTCAAGGAAAAAGGACAAAATTTCTTAATATTTTAAAGCTATTTTATAAACTCCTAGATGAGATAGAGGAGTAGAATTAGAAATTGTAGAGGAAATAGAATAATTTTGATAAATGTGGTATAATATAAGAAAAGAGATATTTCATATTTAAGGAGTAGATAATGGCAACTAAGAGTTTAGAAAGACTTATAGATGAATTTAATAAGCTTCCGGGAATAGGGAGAAAGAGTGCAGCAAGACTTGCCTTTCATGTATTGGAGATGAGAGAGGAGCAGGTAGAAAGCTTTATAACAGCTCTTCGTGAGGCAAAGGAGGTAATTAAAAGATGTCCAAAGTGTGGAGATTTTTGTGAAAGAGAGCTTTGTGATATCTGTAGTGATGAGTTAAGAGATACACATACTATATGTGTAGTAGAGGATAGTAGAGATGTAATATCCTTTGAAAAAATGGGAAAATATAAGGGACTATACCATATATTAGGGGGAAAAATAGCTCCACTAAATGGGATTACCCCTGATAAGCTGAATATAAAATCCCTTTTGGAGAGAGTGGCAGTAGATGAGATAGAAGAGGTAATATTGGCACTAAATCCAGACTTAGAGGGGGAAACAACAGCTCTATATCTTACGAAGTTATTGAAACCCTTTGGAGTAAAGGTTACTAAGATAGCTAGTGGAATACCAATGGGAGGAAATATAGAGTTCGCAGATAGTGCTACTATATCAAGAGCTTTAGAGGGAAGACAAGAGGTATAATGACACATAGAGGACATAATAAAATAGTAGAATAGGTCAAAGAAAGGAGAAAATATGATAGAGACACCAAGAGGAAATAGAGTACATATAGCAATATATGGAAGAACAAATGCTGGAAAGTCTAGTCTTATAAATAAAATAACTAATCAAGATATATCCCTTGTATCAGAGATGAGAGGAACGACGACTGACCCTGTGTATAAGGCTATGGAGCTTTTACCCATAGGACCAGTCGTATTCATAGATACTGCGGGGATAGATGATACTACTGAATTAGGAGAGTTAAGAGTAAAGAAGACAAAAGAGATTTTAAATAAGATGGATATAGCTCTTCTGTTGATTTCTACAGAGGTATTATTAGAAAATCAAGATTTAAGTTATGAAAAAGAGTGGATAAGAGAGATAAAAAAGAGAGAGAAACCATTTATAGTAATCTTAAATAAGATGGATTTAGTACCAGAGGGGAAAACTCAAGAGCTAATAGATAGAGTAAAAGTAGAGTTAGAGTGTGAAGTGAGTACAGTGGCTACCTCAAGAGAGGAGAGTATACAGAGAATAAAGGCTAAACTTATAGAGTATGCTCCAAAAATAATTATAGAGGAAAAGTTAATAGGAGATAAGATAAAAGTAGGAGATAGAGTTTTATTAGTAGCTCCACAGGATATACAAGCTCCAAAGGGAAGATTGATTTTACCTCAAGTACAGGTTATTAGAGATATATTGGACAATGGAGGAATACCAACAGTTGTAACTCTTGATAATCTAAAAGAGGGACTGGCTATATTTCAAGGAAGGCCAGATTTAGTTATAACAGATTCTCAAGTATTTAAAGCTATAGATGAGGTATTGGATAGAGATGTTCCCCTTACATCATTCTCTATAATTATGGCAAGAGCTAAGGGGGATTTAGATACTCTATATAGAGGAGCAAAGAGAATAAATGAATTAAAAGATGGAGATAGAGTTCTTATAGCTGAGGCTTGTACACATCATCAATTAAAAGGGGATATAGCAAGGGAAAAATTACCTATGTTACTACAAAAGAGAGCTGGAAATATTGTGATAGATAACTGCTCTGGAAAGAATTTTCCTGAGGATATCTCAAAGTATAGCCTAGTGATACACTGTGGTTCATGTATGTTAAATAGAGCAGAAACTATGAGCAGATTAGGAGTATGTTCAGGACAAGAGATTCCAATTACAAATTTTGGAATGGCAATAGCAGAGATTAATGGAATATTGGATAGAGTGATGGAGATTTTCAAGGAGGGATAATTATGAAAAAACTTATAATTATGTCTATGTTAGCAATAGGAAGTATTGCACAAGCTAGTTGGTGGGGAGAATTAAGTGGAGGAACGAGAGCAGCTATCATAGGTGGTTCAGCTCTTATATTAAATAACTCTTATCAAAATAGTGAACTAAAACATCAAAGAGATTTGGATAATTTAGATACTCAAATAAGAAGAGATTATGAGAGACAAGCAGTAATTGAAAATGCAAATAGAAAATATAGTGGTTCAGGAGTGCCAGCTAGATTGAAATATCCTACAGCTAATAACTATAGTGGACAAGGGTTTGAAAGAGAGATGAGAAGACCAGCTCCTCCACAACAGAGAGGAAAAATAATTTTTGCTGATGATAGAACTCAAATTATAGAATTATCAGATGGAACAAGAATAACATTAACACAATAATAAAGTTAAAATTTAGTTTAAATTAAAATAAAAGGAAAAAACTTCATAAGATCTTGTAAACAAGCAAAGTAAAGTTTTTTCCTTTTTTTCTTTTATAAAATTTTATTCATAAAATATAAGTAATTAATCTTCCCAACATTCAACATTTTTAAGTCCAGGAATAGATGATTTTCTAAATTGTGGATTTAATCCCTTACGTTTTTGAGAGATATAATCTTTTAAGGCTGCTATTGCAAACTTTCCTAAAAGTCCAATAGCTATTAGATTTATAATTGCCATTATTCCCATAAATAAATCTGCCATATCCCATACCACTTGTATTTTAGCTAAACTACCAAACATAACCATTCCTACAACAAAGGCTCTATATATATTTAATATAAATTTACTTCCATTTAAAAATTCTATATTAGCTTCTCCATAATAATAGTTTCCTATTACAGATGAGAAAGCAAACATAAATATACAGATTGCTATAAAGATAGATCCCCAGCTACCAACTTGAGAAACAAGAGCATCTTGAGTAAGTTGTATTCCATCTGAAACTCCCTTAAAACTTTCACCAGAGATAAGAATTATGAAAGCAGTTGCAGAACAGATTAATAAAGTATCTGTAAATACTCCCAGAGTTTGAATTAATCCTTGTTTAACAGGGTGAGATACATTAGCAGTTGCTGCGGCATTAGGAGCACTTCCCATACCAGCTTCATTAGAGAATAACCCTCTTTTAACACCTTGCATGACTATAGTTCCAACTCCTCCTCCAATAGCTTGATTAAATCCAAATGCTCCTTCTATTATTTGTCCAAATACATGTGGAATCATACCAATATTTTTAACTATTACAAATAATGCTATTAAAACATAGGCTACAGCCATTATTGGAACTATGTATTCAACAAACTTTGCAATTCTTTTAACTCCACCAAATATTATAATCGCTGTCATAATAGATAAAACTATACCTAAAGCTCCTCTATTTACAGAAAATGCTTTTTCAAAAGCTAGTGTTATAGTATTTGCTTGTACAGAGTTAAAAATTAGCCCGAAAACTATTGAGATAATTATAGAGAATAAAATTCCCATCCATTTTTGTCCTAAGGCTTTTTCCATATAGTAAGCAGGACCACCTCTAAAATGATCTCCTTCTCTTTCTTTGTAAATTTGTGCAAGAGTACTTTCAACAAAACTAGAACTTGCTCCAATAATTGCCATAACCCACATCCAAAATACAGCACCAGGCCCCCCTATTGATATAGCTATAGCTACTCCAGCTAAGTTTCCAGTTCCTACCCTTGACGCTGTAGAGATACAAAATGCCTGAAATGAAGATATACCATTATGTCCATCTTTACCTTTTAATGCACCTTCCCCTAATAGTAAAAACATCTCTTTTAACATTTTAAATTGAACAAATCCAGTTCTAACTGTGAAATAAATCCCCAAACCAACTAACATTACAATTAAAACATATGACCATAAAAAGTCATTTAATCCATAAAAAAAATTTAAAATAAAACTCACTACTTTCCTCCTCAGATTTTGATATAAAAATTTATTACTGATATAATAAACTATTAGTCAATTTATGTCAATGATTTTTATTAATATTTTAGCTATATAATCATATAAATTTTATATAGTCACTATTATATGTTTACTATAACATTTTTATGTTAACTTTTTTAGTAAATTTATTTTTATATAAATATAATTTAATTGTATTTTGTTTCAAATATAGAACTTTTATATAAGAAGTAAGATAAAAAATTAAGCCATAAAATAAAAAAGGAAAAAGTCCACCGTAACAACTAATACACTAGTATCAATTATTATAGGCAAACTTTCTCCTTCTATTTAATTAAATTATTTTATTTTTGGGAAATATTTTGTATGTAGTAATTCATGTGCCTTATGGCTTAATGGATAATCTAAGTACTTATCATACATAGCTTTTACAAATGGATTTTCGTGAGATCTTCTTATTTCTAAGTTTCTATCTATCTCGTTTAATCCTTCTGCTCTCTTTTCTAGAGCTATTTGCTTTTTCAGTGCTTTCGGCTGTCCACCACCACCGATACATCCACCTTTACATGCCATGATTTCAATAGCGTGGAAGAACTCTTCTCCTGCTCTTATCTTATCTAGCATTTTTGCTGCTTCTTCTAATCCGTGGGCAACTCCAATTCTAAGTTCAATATGACCTATTGTTAACTCAGCAACTCTGAATCCATCCCAACCTCTTAATTCAGTAAAGTCTATATTATCTAAATGACTTCCTGTAATCATTTCAACAGTTGTTCTAGTAGCAGCTTCAATAACTCCTCCTGTTCTTCCGAAGATTATTCCTGCTCCAGAGTATTGTCCTAATGGATTATCAAATTCCATCTCTTCAACATCATTTAGGTCAATTCCAGACTCTTTGAATATTTTTATTAACTCTCTTGTAGAGATTACATAGTCAGTATCATAGTTATCTCCTCTTGAGAACTCAGGTCTAGCTGCCTCATATTTTTTAGCAAGACATGGCATAATTGCAACTGAAGCTATCTCTTCTCTTCTATATCCTTGCTCTTTAGCCCAGATATCCTTTGCTATTGTTGAGAATATCTCCATAGGTGATTTAGCTGTAGATGGTACGTCCATCATATCTGGATAGTTTTGCTCAATGAATTTTACCCAAGCTGGACAACATGAAGTTAGTATTGGAAGTTTTACTGTATCATCTCCATTATAATATCTTTCTAATCTTTCTTGGAATTCAGCAGCTTCTTCCATTACTGTCATATCAGCAGCCCAAGTTGTATCAAATACATAATCTACTCCTAATTTTTTAAGAGCTCCTACTAATTTTTTCTCAACGTTTGTTCCTGGCTCAAATCCAAAAGCCTCTCCTATTGCAACTCTAACAGCTGGTGCTACTTGAACAACAACTTTTTTATTTGGAGTTGCTAAATCTCTTAATAGATTTAACGTGTGGTCCCCTTCAAATATAGCTCCTACTGGACATGCAGCAACACATTGTCCACAGTGAGTACATCTGTCATTATCTATTGTGTGTTTCTCTTTTAATTTTCCATCTATACATTTTACTGGACACACTCTTGCACAAGCTGTACATCCAATACATTTATCTGTAATTCTAAATTTTAATAGGTGGATACACTCTCCAGCTGGACATCTATGCTCTTCGATATGCTCCTCTATTTCACCATAAAATTGCTCTATACTTTCTAAAATTAAATTATGTTTTTGATTTAATTTTGTTTTAATTGTTTCTGATAGATATCTTAATAGGTAAACATCTCTCATTGTAGCTTTACCTTTAGAAATTCTATCTAATATTCTCCAAATTCTCTCTATCTCATTTTCTACTTGGAAATATTGCTCATATTCACTATTTTTTACTTTTCCGATTAAGAATTCTATATAGAATTTAGCAAAAGTTATTATACAGTCCTCTTCTGATAAGATAATTATATTTTTTTCTACTCCCTCTGGGAAAAGAGAAAAGTCTATAACCTTATCTAAACTTCCAGCTGTTAAAAATCCTCCAAATGGAAGTCCGAATTGAGCAGCTTTAAAATTCTTTTTATTTTTTATTCCTCCAACTAATTCAATAACATCTCTTAAAGTTGAATTTTCTGGAATTTCAATAGTTGCTGGGTTGTTTACCCTTCCTGCTATTGTTACTAATTTTTCATTGTTTTGCTCTCCAACTTTTTCCTCTAAATCTTCTACTACTGAGAAAACTGAACCATATGAACTTTGAAGAATGAATCCTTTATCTGACATCTGTCCTCCTATTTTAGCTTCATTTAAAAATCACTTAAATTTTGTAAAATATTACTTTACTTTTCTATCTTAATACTATTATTATTGTAACTAATATTACATAAAATTTCAAGTATTTTTTTTATATTTTACATATACTGAACAATATTTTTTCATTAAATCAAAAAAATGACCCACATATCTATGAGTCATTACTTTTTTAAAACACATTTTGAAATAAGACTGTTAAAAAGGAAACAATAAAAATCTTTATCATTAAAATTCTTTGATAAAGTGGCATCTTTAATGTTAAAACATAGTGCTTTAGAGTTACATATCCTCTATATTTTTTCTGTCCATTTAAAAACATAAAAACCTCAAAAGTTATTACTAACAATATGTTAAAAATTAAAGTTCTTGCCATCTTTCCCTCCTATACTATCCTCTATAATAAATAGTTAATCCTTTCAAAAAGTTTCTAATATACTTATCTCCACACTCCCTATAATTTTTGTGGTCCTCTTTTCTAAAAACTGCACTTAATTCTGAAGGAGATAACTCAAGTCCCGCTAATTTAAAAATATGTAACATATCTTCACTCTTTAATGAAAGTGCTATTTTTAACTTTTTTAATATAATATTATTAATATTATTTTTAGTCATCTTTACAGGTGTATACTCTTTTCCATCTTTTGGCTCTTGCTTACCTCTTTTTAAGATAATCAATCCATCTAGGAATGATTCTAAAGCTCTATTATTACACTTTAAAAAATCCTCTTCTCCTTCTCTTTTTAAAAGATTTAATAAATCCTCATGAGTAATTGGATTTTCTCCATACTTAAATATATCTAGCATTGTTTTATCTTTTATATTCAGAGCATATCTAACTCTTCTTAAGATATCATTGTTTGTCATTTCTCCTCCTAAAATATGCCATTATTTCATATAATTCTACTCTATTTAATAATAATTGTCAAATAAAATGATTATAAGAAAAAAAGAGGATATTTCTATCCTCTGATTTACCTTGGCGCTCCCAGAAAGATTCGAACTCTCGACCCTCTGATCCGAAGTCAGATGCTCTATCCAGCTAAGCTATGGGAGCTATTTATTACATTCTTTCAGCTATTAATTTTGCTGCCATTTCTTCAGCTATAGCTTCTAGTTTTGCAACATCTTCAGCTTTTGGAGACCCTTTCACTTCTACTGGTTCTCCTACAACTTCTACACCATTTAAAGCATCAGCAAAAGCTTGGATTCCTCTTACTCCTCCACCGCTCCACATCATGCTTCCAAAAATTCCAACATATCTATTCTTTAATCCATAGTTTTCTAATTTGTGTAGTAATGGTTGAATTTTAGGATATACAGAGTTGTTGTGTGCACAAGAACCTATAATTAATCCTTTGTATTTCCAGATTTCACTAATAATAAAACTTAAATCTGTCTTAGAAGCGTCATAGATTTTAATCTCTTTTATTCCACAACAGTTTAGTTTTCTTCCAATTATCTCAGCCATTTTAGCAGTATTTCCATACATACTTCCGTAAACTATTACTACTCCTTCTGTTTCTGGCTCTAATTTTGCCCAAGTTTCATATAATGATACAACTTTTGCAATATCTGTTCTCCATATTAATCCGTGAGATGGACAGATGAATTTTATCTCTAATCCACCTAATTTTTTAATAGCATTTACAACTTGAGGACCATATTTTCCAACTATATTAGAATAATATCTTCTCATTTCGCTTTGATAGAACTCAAAATTTACTTGATCATCAAATATTCCACCATCTAATGTTCCAAAACTTCCAAAAGCATCATTTGAGAATAATATTTTATCAGTTATATCATAAGTAACCATTGATTCTGGCCAGTGTACCATTGGCATCATAGCAAAAGTTAATTTATGAGTTCCTAAATCAAGAATATCTCCCTCTTTAATAGTTACAAAGTGTTCTACTGGGAAATCAGGTGTGAAAGCTTGTAACATTCCTAGTGTTTTAGCATTTCCTACGATTTTAACTTCTGGAAATAATCTGATAACTTCTTTTAGTCCACTTGAATGGTCTGGCTCAACGTGGTTTACAACTATATAATCTAATTTTCTTCCCTTTAAACATTCAACTATTTTATCTAAAAATGTTGAAGCACTTCCTAATTCAACTGCATCAATTACACAAGTCTTCTCATCATCGATGAAATAAGAGTTGTAAGTTACCCCATAAGGTAGAGGCATGTAGTTTTCAAATCTTTCTGTTTTTCTGTCGTTAACACCTATCCAAGTTACACTATTTGTAATCTCTGTACAAAAATACATTTTCTCCTCCTAAAATTTTAATTTTTTTATATATGTTTTACCTTGTTTTCATACATTTCTACACAAATTTAAAAAATTAAATCTAACTTAACACTTTTTTATATTATAATAGAATTATCAAATTTTTTCAAATTTTTTATAAAAAATTTTTTAAAATTTTAAAACTTTTTTTAAATCTGTCAAATTTATGTTATAATTATATATGTTGCTTGATAGCAAAACACAATCATGACCTAGGAGGTATAATATGCACCCAGTACTTTTTTCAATAGGTGGATTTGAAATAAGATTCTATGGTTTAATGTATGCTCTCTCATTCTTTTTAGGAATAGAGATTGCTAAATTTATGGCAAAGGAGAGAGGATATGATAGTAAAATAATTGAAAATTACGCATTTATTGCCATGATATCTGGGCTTCTTGGTGGGCGTCTTTACTATGTTATTTTTAATTGGGATTATTATTCAAAATATCCAACTGAAATTTTGGCTACATGGCATGGTGGAATGGCAATTCATGGAGGAATTATTGGAGGAATTATTGGAACTTTCATATATGGATATATTAAAAAACTAAATCCTCTTACTTTGGGAGATTTTGCTGCTGCTCCACTTCTTTTAGGACAGGCACTTGGTAGATTTGGTAATTTTATGAATGGAGAGATTCATGGAGTCCCTGTTTTTACTCCTTGGAAGATAATTTTTTCAATAAAGCCAGCTTTTTATGAATGGTATAATAATTATCTTACTTTAGATATTTTTGAAAAGTTAAAATATAAAGCTTTAGTTCCATGGGGTATTGTTTTTCCAAGTACTTCCCCAGCTGGAGAAGAGTTTCCAAATATTCCTCTACATCCAGCTATGCTCTATGAATTAATATTAAATTTTCTTGGTTTCCTTTTTATATTCTTTTATTTGAGAAAAAAAAGAGATAAAGCTCCCGGATATCTTTGGTGGAATTATATTATTATTTATAGTGTAATTAGAATTTTTGTAAGTTTTTTTAGAGCTGAAGATTTAATGTTGTTAGGAATGAGAGCACCTCATTTAGTTAGTCTTTTAATGATTATTTTCTCAATAATAATGATAAAAATAGGAGAAAAAAACAAAAAAAGTTAGTGTCTTACATATAAAATGTCAATATTTTATAAAAATAATTTATTTTTTTCTTGACATATTTTCATTATTATGATAATATAATTTTCGTGATGAGCGATGCGGGAATAGCTCAGTTGGGAGAGCGTCAGCCTTCCAAGCTGAATGTCGCGAGTTCGACCCTCGTTTCCCGCTCCATTTCATCTGGGGATATAGCTCAGTTTGGGAGAGCGACGCACTTGCACTGCGTAGGTCAGCGGTTCGATCCCGCTT